>JAXDJY010000368.1:0-2953 GCA_034667445.1 Actinomycetota bacterium
GATTGGCTCACGCACGACTGGCTCACGCACGACTGGCTCACGCGCGGCGGCTTTCGCCGCCCGCAGCTCGGCCTCCTGCACTCGCGATTCGGCCACCACAACCTGCTTCCGCAGTTCGGCCGTCTGCGCGTCTGCGGATGCGGCGCGGTTCTCACTGATCTCGAGTTTCGCCAACGCCTGTTCACCGAGATCCTGGGCTCGGGCGAGTTCCATCCGCGCCTGCGTCAGGGCCTCTCTGTCGTGCTCGTCGGCCGTCGACGGTGCTGGTGCCGGCGGCGCGGCCGCCAGGCGCGCCTCGAGCTCCGAAACGCGTTGGGTGGCATTGGCAAGCGCCTGCTCCGCGTTGGATGCCCGCATCTCCGCCTGGGTCGCTCGCTCTGAAAGGGTGCGTTCACGTTGCTCGGCTTGATCGGTCTGGGACGTATGCCCCTGAACCTGTTCGGTGATCGCCGCCTCGCGAACCTGGGCCTCCTTGGCGCGCGCCTCGGCGTCGCGCGCGCGAGCTTGATGATCGGAAAGTTCACCCTCGAGCGTCGCGATCCGTGCCATCGCCGCGGCGACCTCGGTCTCACTCGCACCCAGCCGCTCGGTGGCGTCGGACGGAGTCGCCCGCGAGAGCGCCTCCTCGGCGACCGCGGCGCGCTGGTCGGCTGCCTTGGCCCTGGTCTCCGCCAGGAGCAGCTTCTCGCCCGCCTCGTGCGCACGAAGTTGGGAACTGGCCAGGCTGCTGTCGAGTCCGGCGACGATCTGGTCGGAGCCTTGCGTTCCGACGCGGAGCTGCGCCCTTAGCTGCTCCATCTGGGTCTCCATCGCCGCGCGCGAGGCTTCCGACGTCTTGAGCTTCTGCCGCATCCGCTGGAGGTCCCGCTCCTCCCCCGGATCGACGGCTGCGGCGGCGGGCTCGGGATCGCTCCGGACGGGGCGGGGGGGCTCGGGCGCCAGTGGCTCACCGTCGGGGCTGACCGGGTTCACGCCCGCCGGGACGGCGACGTTACCGGACGAAGTGAGCAGCGCGGTGACCGCAACGATCAGGAAGACCAGTGCGATCCCGGCCAGACCGGCGCCGATGGCCTTGAATGGCAGAACGTGCTCCGTGGTGCTCCGAACGATCTCGACGACGACACCATTGGCCTTGTCCGGCAACACCGGATCGAAGGTTTGCAGCGCGTCCCCCGCCGCATTCGACAGACTCGACGGTCTGGCGTTGGGCCCATGTGCCGCGGCGATGGCGGCGCTCTCAGCCGCGGCTGCCACCGTGGGGTCTCCTGCATCCGACGCCGCGAGCAGCGTTCCGGAAGGCGACCACACACGGACGGCCGACACGCCGTCCTCACCCGAGATCTGCGTGACGACGTCGGGGATGGAGCCGACCCCTTGCAATGCCATCCGTTTGTCCGCGGCCTTCGGCGGAAGGGCCGAGGTGAGCGTCTTCGCGTCGGCAGAAGACCGGGCGATCAACTGATCGGCCGGGATGTCGGCCGGTGTGGGACGGGTGAACGAGACTGCCGCGACAACCAGGAGGAGGAGACCTACGACGGCCCATGCCAGTGCTTTGCGCTTGCCTGCGGTTGTCGTGGTCATCTCAACTCCGGGTCGGGCTATCCACCTTAGAGCCTGCGGCCTGGTGGGCCAACCATAAGCCTCTCAGACGCGGGGGTGGCCCGTTCGCCTATCGCCCCAGGTCATCAGGCTCAACCCGCCCGTCCCGAGGGCCGATGAGCCCTCTATGCGCCAGAACGAACCGTCGGCTCACGGCGCCGGCCACGGCAGGCAAGTAGGCCTGGTCGACGCTGTCGTTTTCCTAGCAGCTGGCGGGATCTACGCCGGCGTTCGAGTCGGCGCCCCATCCACGTTGCCGACGTTCCTGGGCGCGTGCCAGCGCCTGCGGGAATCCGGCCTTCCGCTGACGCCGAACGATTGGTTCTGCAACCCGGCTCCGTGGACCTGGCATGCCTCAGCCCTGGGTGCCGCGCTCTTGGTGTGGATCGCGTTCGTGCTCCCCTGCGCGATCCTTGCCTCGACCGGACGGCGGCTCACCGCGATCCTGCCGATGGCGGTGGCGCCGTTCCTTTCCTTCATGGGCTTCCTCGACTTCTTCCAGGTTCGGTGGTGGGGAACGCCGTACTGGCCCACGCATCCCTTGGTCGCGGCATCGTTGAACGTGGTGTTGATCCTGGTGCCGGTCGCCGTGATCGCCCTCCGGAGCCGAGGACGCGTTCCTCGCCCGGGCGCCGATCCATCGCTCGTCGCCGCGGTGGCCGCCGGCGCACTCCTCGCGGTCCCGACCGTGGGGGCGGTCGCCGTCGCGAGTCGTCTCTTCGCTCGACACTTCTCATCGCTCGGCTACCAGGTCTCATGGCATTGGCTGGTCCCCGGGGTGTTGTCGATGGTCCTGTTCGGTGCCCTCCTCGGCCCCAACCGCCTGTGGTGGCCGTGGTCGGCTGCTCCCGTCGCGGTCCTACTGAGCTTGGGGCCGATGGGCGCGGTGTTCATGGGGCCGCTGCGCTGGGTGGTGTGGTCCCAGTTCGGCGCGGCGGTTCCCTTCGCGGCCGTCGGCGTGTTGTGGGGAGCGTGGTGGCCGTTGTCGCTCGCACTCTCCAAACGGCTGCACCCCGCTCGATCGACCTCGGACCCCGAACGAACCCTGGCCGTACCGATGGCCGACATCGCCCCCGATGCCGACGCACGTCAGGATGCGCTGAACCCACCGCCCGAACGCGAACGTTCGTTCCGTCCGCTGGTAGCCATGAACGCGCTCGCGATCTCGATGCTGGCGGTGTCGCTCATCATGTTCCGCGCGGACCCGATGCCCTTCCAGATCGGCGCGAGCCTTCCGACGTACCTGGGTGCACGCGCCCAGTGGCAGGACGTCCGCGCGCGGATGGACCTGCGCCAGGCGATCTCGGTGACCGACAACTACGCGGTGGCCCATGGAAGCCTGCAGGGGTTCACC
>JAXDJY010000369.1:0-2936 GCA_034667445.1 Actinomycetota bacterium
CTGCCCGATCTACAGCACGAGCTCGCGTCGGCGTAGCGCCCGATCCCGCCACGCCGAAGGAAGGGCCCGCGCGAAGCGCGGGCCCTTCTGGTGCCGAGGAACGGTGGTGGCCGAACTAGCCCCAAGGGACGCCGATGCCCTTGGGCATCGCCGCCCCGATCGCGAAGTCCGCCGGATTGTTCCCGTACGGACAGTCCGTACGCAGTGGAAGGACCAGCTTCTTCTTCGGCTTCTGCGAGAAGTCGAACGCGCCCGATAACGGGTCGGCGTTCCGGTCGCGATCTGTCAGGGGCGAAAGGCCGTGAAGGTCTTCGATGAACCGGAGCACGGAGGTGAAGTCGTAGACCGAGTGGTCGACCTCACCACCGCCGGTGCTCGAGCCATCCTTCGAGTACGGACTGATGATGAGGGCTGGCGCGCGAGGCCCGTAGCCCATGAGGTCGACGTGAGGGGGCGAGATCGGGTCGTAGAAGCCGCCGAAGTCATCCCAGACCACCACGATCGCCGTCGACGCCCAATCCGGCGACTTCATGATCGCGTTGATCTGTGTGGTGGTCCAGTTCTCGCCCGCGCAAACGCTGACGTCGCTGCCGGGATGCTCGTTGTAGGCCTCGGGAGGGATCAACCAGGAAACGGCGGGCATCTGCCCATGGTGGAGGTCTCGGATGAAGTTCCCGGGGTCGGAGATGTGCTGCTGGATGGTCGAGTTGAACCAGTCGTGTCTGATGGCCTGCATCGCATTCATCCACTTGTCCTTCTCCGCGTAGTACTTCCAGCTGATGCCCGCCTTCTGGAGTTTGTCGGGCAGCGTGGGAACATCGATGCACGTCCGGGTCTGGGTCCAGTATTTCGAGATGTCGAACAGCACGCCGGGTGGCGGCTTGGACAGGATCGCCTCTTCGCGGCCCATGACGTACGTGGTGTCTTTCTTCGACATCTTGTTCAAGGGGAAATGCGGCGTGTACTCGGTGGGATCCGTGCAGTAACTCCCCGGGTGGTCCACCGTGGACTTGTTGTCGACGATGCCGTCGGACTGTGCCGCGACGACGTAGAGATGCTCGGGGAACGTCGGCCCGTACATCGACGTGAAGAAGTGGTCGGCGAGCGTGTAGTGATCGGCGTACGCCCAGTAATTGGGGATGCCTTGGCGCTGGAACTGCACGTACCCACTCATATCCTGGCCGTCGCCGATGATGTTGAAGCCGTCCATCTTGCCGCCATCGATCGCGTACAGGCCGCTGGAGAACCCGTGCGTGATGTCGTGTGGTTGGATATCGGGCGCGGGCTTGAGTGGATAGTCCGGGCCGGGAACACACCCACCGTTGCCGGTGCACTTGATCGTCTTGCCCACCGTCGAACCCGCTGCACCCGGGTAGGTCCCGAAGTACGTGTTGAACGTCCGGTTCTCCTTGACGATGAACACGACGTGCTTGATCGGGTTCCCCGGCTGCCCCGGTCCCGAACTCGATCCCGTCGGGGACGGGGCGCCGGAACCGGTCCTGCCGCTCGCCGGCCAGAATAGCCACGCCAGGACGACGATCGCCACGAGCACGACAACAAGTGAGGCGCGCCGGCGCGCGATCTGCTGGCGACTTGGACGGCGCCGACGAGACCCTGCGGGACGGATGATCTGACTCGGGCGCTGTTGCACGGTGGCGCGAGTCTACTCTCGGGGTTGAGCGCGTCCAGACCTTTTCCTACCCGGTGTCGTTCCGCATCAGCGCCAGCCTGGCCCGCAGGTGGGCGCGAACCTTCGCATACACCGGCTCGGCCGCAACGTTGGTGAGTTCGTCGGGGTCGGCCGGGCCCAGGCGTCCCGTCAAGTCGTACAACTCCACCGTCGTCCCCGTCTCGATGTAGGCGAAGTCGGGAGTGCGGATCCCCCACCACGGTGGGACCTGGGGGTCACCCGCCCATTCGATGAGCTTCGCCTGGGATCGCACGGGAGCATCCGGGTGCAGCAGGTTCCGGGCGAAGCTCGTGCCGTCCTCCGGCAGCGCGGGAGTGACGCCCGCCAACGAGGCGATGGTTGGCGCCAGATCGACGTTCGAAACGAGCTGGGGATCCGTGCCGGCCGCCGTTCCGGGAACGTAGACGGCGAACGGCGTACGGATGCATTCCTCGTACGGACAGCGCTTCCCCACGATCCGATGCTCTCCGAACGAATAGCCGTTATCGGTGAGGAAGAAGATGTAGGTGTCGGAGAGATCCCCTCGTGCCGCGATGGCGTCGACGATCGAATGCACGGACCGATCCACGCCGAGGAGCGTGTCGTACTCGAGTCGGCGGTCGGCCTGGAGTTTCGATATGGCGGTGGCATCGAGGGCCGGGAGGTGCTCGACCCATGACGGCTTCCCCACGACGGAGGCGGTGTCCGACACGGGCGGGACCAGCGGGAGTTGGTAGCGGGCCGCGTCGCCGGGGGGCGGTATCCACGGGGCGTGCGGCGCGGACGGTGTGAAGTAGAGGAAGAACGGCTTGGCGATCGAAGCGGTGCGAACGAAATCGACCGCCTGCTGCGTGAGGACGCTCGTCGCGTAATCCGCCGGCTCGCTGCCGAACGATCTGAGCGTTCCCTGATCGACGACGTGATAGTTGTAGTAGGTCGTCTCGGGCGATTCGTTCATCTTCGCGAACCATCGATCCCAGCCGGGCGGCACGTAGTTCCCACGGTCGAACGGATACAGGTTCAGATACTTCCCGATGAGACCGGTGGTATACCCGGAGTCGTGCAGCCAGACGGGCAAGGTGTTGGTGTCATCAAGGACATTCCCCGAGGTGTTGTTCACCACGCCGGTCCGGTGCGAATACTGACCGGTAAGGATCGTCGCGCGGCTCGGACAACACAGCGGCGTGTTGAACACCGCATCGGGAAACCAGCGCCAGTGACCGGTCGGATCGAAGATCTGCGACTGCAGCCACGGCATGATCGGTGG
>JAXDJY010000370.1:0-3053 GCA_034667445.1 Actinomycetota bacterium
CGACGGTCATATCTTCAACCTCGGGCACGGCGTCCTGCCCGAGACCGAAGTGGCACAACTCCAGCGCGTGGTCGACCTCGTGCACACCGAGACCGAACGGCCCCCGCAGTGAGCGACACACCACCGGTGGGTGTCCTCGTCATGGCGTACGGCACGGCGAATGGACCCGACGACATCGAGCGGTACTACACGGACATCCGTGGCGGCCGAACACCGTCCCCCGATCACCTGGCGGAGCTCAAGGAGCGCTACGCGGCTATCGGCAATCTCTTCCCGTTGCTCGACACGACGCGCGCCCAGGCCGAGGGCCTGGTCCAACGCCTGAACGCCGATGCTGGTCGCCCCACGTATCGCGCCTATCTGGGGATGAAGCACTCGGATCCGTTCATCCCGGAGGGACTCCGCCGGATGCGCGAGAACGGCATCCGGGAGGCCATCGGCATCGTCATGGCGCCGCACTGGTCGGGGATGTCCATCGAGACCTACATCGAGCGCGTGGAGCGCGACGTCGCCGACAACGGTGGGCCGGCGTTCTCCTACGTACGCGAGTACGGCTCGCATCCGGCGTTCGTCCGGTTCCTCTCCGGGCGGGTCAGCGAGGCGCTCGAGCTGCTGGATGACTCCGTCCGCGCGGGCACCACCGTCATCTTCTCGGCTCACTCCCTGCCGGTGCGGACGGTCGAGGACGGAATGCAGCGCTGTCTGCGGTGTGACTGCGAACCGGCGTGCCGGTACGACGCCGGGTTGCGCGCAACCGCCGAACTGGGCTCGGCCGAGCTGGGAGGGCTGCCCTCTGACCCCACCGCCTGGCAGAGCGCCGGTCGCACCGCGGACCCCTGGTGGGGTCCGCCGGTCGAGGACGTCATCGTGGAACAGGCGAAGGAGGGCAAGAGCGCGGTGGTTGTCTGCAGCGCAGGCTTCGTGGCCGACCATCTCGAGGTGCTCTTCGATCTGGATATCGAAGCCAAAGCGTTGGCGGAGGAGTCGGGGATCGCGTTCAGCCGGACCCGGATGCCGAACGCGGACCCCGCCTACCTGGATGTGCTGGCGACCGTAGTCCGCGACCACCTGGCCAGCGGGGCCGCATGAGCCGGCGGGCCCTGGTGGTGGGGGGTGGTGTGAGCGGGCTCACCGCCGCGTACCGCCTGCATCTAGCGGGGGCCGACGTCATCGTCCTGGAAGCGGCCGAGCAGATCGGTGGGCGGATCGGTTCGATGGAGGTCGGCGGCGTCCGGGTGGAGAACGGGCCTGATTCGTTCCTCGCCCGGAAACCGTGGGCCGTCGAACTATCCAACGAACTCGGCGTGCGCCTGATCTCTCCGGGAGCGAGTGGCGCGTCGCTGTGGACCGAACGGGGACTGGTGCCCTACCTGAAGGACACGCCGTTCGGGATCCCGGGCGACGTGACGGACGTCTGGCAGTGGCCCGGGCTCTCGAAGGCCGGGCGACGCCGGGCGCTCCGCGATCTCCTCATCCGCACGCGGAAGGACGGCAGCGAGGAATCGCTCGGAGGGTTGCTCCGGCGTCGGTTGGGCGATGAGGCCACCGATCGCGCGATCGCCCCGCTCCTGGGCGGACTGTACGCGGGCGACATCGATCGGCTGTCGGCCTCCGCCACGTTCCCCGAGCTCATCGCCTGGGAGCGTTCGCAGGGGAGCCTCATCCGTGGATCGCAGGCTGCCAAGCGCAACGCTCGCAACGCGAAGGCCGCACCGATGTTCGTAAGGCCGAAGGATGGGATGTCGGCGCTGCCCGACGCGCTTGCCGGCGCGCTCGGCGACCGGATACGCACCGGTGCGCCCGTCCGGTCCGTCGCGGCCGCCGATCACGGGTTCACGGTGACGACGGAAACCCGCGAGACGTTCGCTGCTGAGACGGTGATCGTGGCGGCGCCGCCGGCGGCAGCCGCGGCGCAACTCCACGATCTCGCCCCCACGTCCGCCGAAGAACTCGCCGCTATCCGCTCGGTGTCCACGGGTGTCGTGCTGCTGGTCTACCCCGATGGGACGCAGGACGCCGTTCGTGACGGAACCGGCTTCGTGGTCCCGCGCGGGATGGCGCCGATGACGGCGGCGACCTGGCTCAGCAACAAATGGCCCGACCCGGCCAACGGGACAAGGGCCGTGGTGCGGTGCTTCGTGGGAGCCGACGGCGAAGAGGACATCCTCGACGCGCCGGATCAGGAACTCATCGACGCGTGCGCCGGGCACCTGGCGGCGGTTGTCCCCTTGCCGAAAGAACCGGCCGCGACCGCGGTGGTCCGCTGGCCGTCCTCGATGCCCCAATACGACGTGGGTCACACGGCCCGCGTCGAGCGCATCCGTTCGGGCCTCCCGGCGGGTATCTTCGTTATCGGCAACGCGTACGACGGCGTCGGGATCCCCGACTGCATACGCGCCGCGAACGACGTCGCCGGCACCGTGGCCGCGCTCCTAGCGTCGCCCCGAACCGGCCAGAAGGAGCAGGTATGAGCCAGGTCACCAGCGAGTCCGTCTACGCCCTCTATCCCGTCTTCATGTCCACGCCCGATTACCGGGAAGCGTTCGCCGACCCTGATGACCTCGGCCGCGCGGCGCGGGAAGTCGAGGATCTGGTGAAGCGGTGGGCCGGGCGCGTGGAGTGCCGCGGCACCTACTCAACGGTGGCCTTCCGCGCCGACGCCGATCTCATGCTGTGGGTCCACGGCGCAACGCCGGAGGACGTCCAGACGTTCCTGATCGAGTTCCGAAGGACCGAGGCGGGGAGTCTGCTGGATCTCACCTGGACGTTCCTGGGTGTGACGAGGCCGGCGGAGTTCGTCGCCGATCATCGGCCGGCGTTCGTCAAGGGTGTGCCGCCCGAGAAGTTCCTCTGCGTCTACCCGTTCGTGCGGACACCCGAGTGGTACCTGCTGCCCGCAGATGAGCGCGGGGAGCTGCTCCGCGAGCACGGCATGCTCGGCCGCGACTTCCCGGAGGTCCTCGCGAACACCACCAGCGGATTCGGGTTGGGCGATTGGGAGTGGATCCTCGCGTTCGAGGCGCCGGCGGCCGACATGCTGGTCGACTGCATCC
>JAXDJY010000371.1:0-2799 GCA_034667445.1 Actinomycetota bacterium
CCGATGGATGCGGAGACGCGTGCGGGATCCCTCCGGCAAGCGAACCGCCCACGGGCGGCTTGTTGAAGGAGTACCAGGTGCGTTCGACGTGCAGTGTGATCCACGTTCCACCGGGGAGGCCTTTGAACCACTCCACGCTCTTGGCGCTGAGCGGGGCACTCCCCGGTGCGGTAACGGCGCGCCAATAGGACCAACCGAGCGGGATAAAGAGTGCCAAGAGGACCACCAACACACGGCGCCTCCGATACTTGCGCCGCCGACGCTTCGTGTTGGTCGTACGGATGGAAGGTTGATCCGTTCTGGCGGTGGTCACGGGGTCAGATCTCCAGACGTCGGAAGAGGAACGAGGGAAGGAGCCGGAGTCCGGCCATGATCCATCGCAAGGTGCCGGGAACCCAGACGATGGTGGCGCCGGTGGTGGTGCCGTTCACGATGGCCTCGGCGACCGTCTGAGGCTCGGCGGCGAGTGGTGCGGCGGGCAGCCCTTCGGTCATCTTCGAGCGAACGAATCCGGGACGAACGATGAGGACCTGGACCCCGCGAGGCGCCAGACGGTCGCCCAGACCCTGACAGAACACGTCGAGCCCCGCCTTCGAGGATCCGTAGACGTGATTGGAACGGCGGCCGCGCTGAGCTGCCACCGACGAGATCACGACGATGGATCCATGGCCCTGTGCCGTAAGGCGATCCGCGAGTTGCAGCAGGATGGAAACGGCGCCCGTGAAGTTCGTGTGGATGGTGTCCAGGGCGTGAGAGGGGTTCCGTTCGGCGGTGGCCTGGTCGCCGAGCGCACCGAACGCGAGGACCACGACGTCGACGTCCCCGGCGGCAAACGCGAACTCAAGCACACCCTGGTGCGCTTCCAACGCGTCCGCATCGAACGCGACGGTCTCCACGGTGCTGGCGCCGAGGCGCCGGAGTTCAGCCGACGCGCCATCGAGGTCGTTGGGCTTGCGCGCTGCCAGGATCACGTGGCGGGCGCCGCGACGAACGTAGGCCTGGGCTGTGGCGAGTCCGATGTCCGAGCTACCCCCGAGCACCAGCACCCGGCGAACGCGTCCCAGTGCGTCTTTCACATCACCACCTCGCGTTGCATCGAACGCGAGTCAAGATCCAAGCGTCGGTCCAGATCGGAGCGCAACCGGCGCTGGGGGTCCACGCGTTCGCGCACCTCTTGCCAGCGCGACAGCTCCGGGTACATGGTCCGCAGCGACGCGGGATCCAGCCGCGAATCCTTGGCAAGGTAGACGCGGCCGCCGGCGTCGATCACCTTACGGTCCAGCCCGTCGAGCATCGCGGAAAGGTCGCGGGCGCCCACGGGGATGTCCAGCGCGAGTGTCCATCCGGGGAGGGGGAATGACAGCATGCCGCGACCGGGTCCGAAGCGCTTCAGCACGGCGAGGAAACTGGGGCATCCGGTCGTCGAGAGCGTCTCCACCACTGAGCGGACGACGGCGTCCTCACCGAACGGCACGACGAACTGGTACTGAAGGAATCCACGCCTGCCGTAGAGGCGGTTCCAGTCGCGCACGGCGTCGAGCGGGTGGAAGAAAGGCGCGATGGGGACGGGGCGCCCGCGCTCTCGCGACGGCGCCCTGCGGAACCACAGTTCGTTGAAGACGCGCGCGGCCGTCGGTGTCATCACTCCGGGCATGAGGGCCGGAACTCCGGTTCGCGCGCTCGGGGCGTATCTCAGCGGGTCCAGTCGATGTGCGTGAGGGAGATCCTCGACCTCCGCGTGATCACCGCGGGTGAGGACGCCGCGGCCGAGCGCGGCGCCCCGCGCCAGACAGTCGATCCACGCGACCGAGTAGCGGTAATCGTCGTCCTCGGCGTCCATCAGCCCCATGAGCGCATCCAGATCGGCGCACCTGTCGGTGTCCTGGCGAATCCGCGACGTCGCGATCGGGAGCATCCGCAGGGTAGCGAGCGTGATCACGCCCGTGAGACCCATCCCCCCCAGCGTCGCATCGAAGAGCTCGGGGTCATCCTGCGAACTCACCGTGACCACGCCTCCGGTTGGCAGGACGAGTTCGAAGGAAACCAGGTGGTTGCCGATCGAACCGGCGTGGTGATGGTTCTTGCCGTGGATGTCGTTGGCGATCGCCCCGCCCACGGTTACCGAGCGCGTCCCCGGCGTGACCGGGAGGAACCAGCCCTGCGGTACCGTCGCGCGAAGGATCCGGTCAAACGACTCCCCTGCCATCACCGTCAACGTCCCCGACGCTGCATCGAGTTCGACCGCGCCCGCCATGGCGGTCATGTCCAGGATGGTCCCCCCGGCGTTCTGAGCGACATCGCCGTAGCTTCGGCCGAGTCCCCGGGCCAGAACGCCCCTAGGTCCAGCGGTTCGAAAGGCCCTTGCGATTGCGTCCTTCGCGCCGGGACGCACCACTTCGGCGACCGAAGGCGCAGTGCGACCCCAGCCGGTCAACACTTTGGACTCCCCCATCGATGCGCTCATAGGTAGACAGCCACGATGTAGATGGCGACCCACGCCACCACGGCCCCTTGGAGAACGCGATCGGTGAGAAAGACCTCCTCGGGCGCACTCGCGCCCCCGCGTTCGATGACCAGTCCGAAGCGCAAGAGCGCGATGACGAAGGGTGCGACCGAGACCTGGCTCCACGCGACGCCGTCGACATCGTGCGGCACCGCCAAGGACCACAGGCAGTACGCCATGATGGCGACAGCGGCCGCGACCATCGCCACCGAGCGGAGGTAGGGCTCGGGATAGACGGGGCGACCCTGGGATTCCGTCGATCCGGCTGCCTGGGCGTATCTGAGATCCGCCAGCCG
>JAXDJY010000372.1:0-3273 GCA_034667445.1 Actinomycetota bacterium
CGATGTGAACCCGGTACGAGTCTCCGCTCACTGCCGGAGCCGGAGCAGGACATCGTCGTCGCAGCACTGCTACAGCAACTCTGGCGAACCCCATCCGACCCACACCCCTTCCGTTCCTTGAGTGAGATGACAGAGCTGTGGGGCCAGGAGGCGATCGCCGGCTCCGCAGGATGGCCCGATCCCGGACTCGTGCGAGAGGGACTGCGGCTCTTCGACGAACTACCGAGAAACGCCCCCACCGAGGTGGTCCTCGCCACCGATCTGCACGCCGGGAACATCCTTCGGGCGGTGCGGGAACCATGGCTCGTCATCGACCCCAAGCCATTCGTCGGCGACCCCGCGTACGACGCGACACAACACTTGTTCAACTGTTCGAGATTGCTCTCCGACCCGATCCCGACGATCCGCCGCTTCGCCGATCTGCTAGAGCTGGACCAGGAGCGCGTGCAGCTCTGGACGTTCGCACGCGCGGCTGTGGAGTCCGGCGATGAGGAGGACGAAGAGACGCTGGCACTCGCGAGAGCGCTGGCCCCGTGAACGATTGGACATCGCCGCAGAACCAGGGACTTGCGAGGGTGCGTCGGCTCGTCCGGAACGCGGCGACCGACCTCCGGTTCGGGGGGTTCTTGGGCGGCAGCGAAGTCACCCGTTTCGGCGCCTCCGGCGCTTACGACATCTCGAACACAGACTACCTGGTGCTCGGCGCCATCTTCCGGGACCGCATCGCGCCCGACGATGTCCTCGTCGACGTCGGTTGCGGCAAGGGCAGGGTCCTTAACCACTGGCTGGCGTCTGGCTTGAAAAACACGATGATCGGCATCGAGCTCGACCCCGACGTCGCCTCGCGAACCGTGCGGAGACTACGCAGGTACAGCAACGTCACGGTGTTGACGGGCGATGCGGTGGAGTTATTACCGGCGGAAACCACCGTGTGCTATCTGTTCAACCCGTTCGCCGAAGACATCGTGGCGCGGTTCAAGGGATCCTTCGAATCCAGATGTCCGTCCGCGCTGCTCATCTACTACAACCCGAAGCACCTAGCGCGATTCAGCTCCGACGATGCGTGGCAGGTGGAGATGGTCGATCTGAGGCAACAGCTTCCATCTGGGTACCCGACGCACGAGTTGGCGTTGCTGCGGTTCAAGCCGTAGACACCACCGTCTCAGTTCGACGCGAGATCGCCAGGGACGGCCACAGCGATGGCGAAAGCGGCACGACGTCCGATGCGCGGGAAGGACACGGAGCATCCCGGACAGCGATATCGAACGCGAGGTTGGTGCGGGTAACGGCCGGATGAGCTAGAACTGTGCCGTCAGGGCGGATAGATTCCGCCAGATAGTGACCAGATAGTGAAAAGAGGAGGCTTCGATGCGGATGCGTAAGTTGGCTCAAGGGGCGACGATCCTTGCCGCCGTATTGGCGTTCGTAGGGATCCAGGTCGCTCAGGCTGGCGGCTCTGTGACGATCACAGGCACCGACCTCACGGGGGCCACCGCCACCTGGGACGTACAGAACGACACCTACTACGGCAGCGGCGGGCCCTGTTTCGCGACCACCGGCTACCAGCCGGTCGAGGATGGCAGCTACGGCAGCCAGACCGACGCCTTCGACGGTGGTCTACTCGTTGTGGTGAACGGTCACACGTTCAACGACAACGACGGAATGGGGACGAAGTCTCACCAGCAGTTGACGGTCGGCCCGACGAAGATGAGCGGGCTTCGTGTGACACGGGTGGACACCGCGTTCAGCACGTCGCCGACGCTGCGCTCCCTGGTCATGTTCAAGAATCCGACGAGCCACAGCATCAAAGAACCGGTCCTGTGGGACTCTGCGATGGGGGCGGATACCAACACGCTGGTACAGGAGACGAGCAGCGGCGACCAGACCTTCACGCTCTCCGATCGCTGGTTCGTGGCGAGCGACGACAACGTGGCGCCGGGAGACCCGCCGGTGACGATGGTCATGTACGGGCGTGGGTCGGTGCAAAAGCCCGCCGCCGTGCTGAACGCGCCGGGCCAAGCGTCTTCCGGTCCGAACTCCTTCGATAGCACCTCCTGCATCACTGAGAAGTTCGTCATGAACGTGCCCGCGAACTCGACGCAGTCTCTACTCTTCTTCACGGAGATGCACGACACGAACACGACAGCGACGAACGCCGCGCCTAAGTACAACACCACCAAGCCATCCAACAAGCTCTTCGATGGGCTCTCCACGAAGGTGCGCGGAACGATCGTGAACTGGAACCTCTAGGGCGGAGCCGGCCACTGGTCAGTCGGAGGCTAGGACCCACATCTCCTTGAACGGGGTTGTGATGTGCCACGTTGTCTCGATGCCCGGGGGCAGAGAGAAGAGGTCTCCGACCGTGAGGTCTAGGGTTTCACCGCCGGCGATCTCGATCCGCACGGATCCCTCAAGGATGAGAGCAACCTCCCGTCGTTCCGGGGTCCACGGCACCGGGCCGTCGACGCTCGTGAACCGGGTGAGCCCCGACCACACGCCGTCGGCGTGCACGAGTTCCTGCATCTCGCTCCCCGGCACGTCGGGGTCCGACGCCCAATCGTCACCTGACGCCTTCGAAACGAACACTCCTGGATACGGCTCCACGATCTCGCCCTTCTCCTTCAGTTACCCGTACAGCGCGTCAAAGAGCGGGAGGGGTGGGATTCGAACCCACGGATGAGTTGCCCCATCATCGGTTTTCAAGACCGACGCCTTCGTCCACTCGGCCACCCTCCCGCCATAGAGCCTATCGGGCCGACGGCTCACTAGGCCCTGCCTGTAGCGCTAGGGTGGCGGCCATGCTGCCAACACTCGAAGGCGTCATCGCTCGGCGCACCCTCCTGAACTATTGGATCGACCCCGAGGTCGTGCGACCCCTCGTTCCCAAGGAACTCGAACTCGCCACGGTCGATGGGCTCGCGGTCGCTGGGACATGCCTCATCCGACTCGAGCACCTGCGACCGAAGCACATGCCCTCGTCTATCGGCATCTCCTCCGAGAACATGGCGCACCGCATCGCGATCCACTATCGACCCAAAGATGAGGACGAGCTTCGCGACGGGGTGTTCGTCTGGCGTCGCCAAACTGATAGAAGCATGGTGAAGCTCCTGGGCGGCAGACTCTTCCCCGGCGTGCACGGGCGATCGAAGTTCGATGTCGAGGAGAAGGACAACGGCCTCGACTACCACGTAACCGGCGAGGGCCGCGCCGCGAACGTCGAGTTGTCCGTCCACAGCGTCGACGCCTGGCCGGGATCACGTCTCTTCCCCGAGT
>JAXDJY010000373.1:0-4520 GCA_034667445.1 Actinomycetota bacterium
GGGGGCCGCGATCATGGTCGCCGCTGGTTCTGGCTGAGTGTTGCCATCCTGACCGTAGCGATATTCGCGCCGTTGCTCCGATCCGGCGTCGTGCTCCAGCTCGACACCCCGGCGAACCTCGTGGGTCCCTACCCCCGCGCGTCCATGGCCGTGGGGGGACCTCCCGCGGAGCTCGCCGCGCGCGTCCCGATCGATCGAGCGCTGGCGGCACTGTTCACCTTCCTCCCGTGGGGCTGGGTACGTTTGCTGCCCCTCATCTCCTCCGTTCCGCTTGCCGCGTGGGGGTGGGCCCGATGCTTCCGAGGGAGCCGGCTGGCAGCCGCGGGTGCCACGGTGTTGAGCGTCGTGGATCCATTCACCTACGAGCGGATGGTCGCGGGTCAGGTCTACCTGGTCCTGGCGTTCGCCCTCATGCCGTTGCTGCTCTCGCTCTTGTGGGAAGAACGGTCCGCTCGTCGATCGGTGATCATCGGCCTCCTCATCGCCCTCCAGGTGGCGCTGTCCCTGCATCTGGTATTCATCGCCGGTTTGCTGGTCGTCGCCTTCGCGTCGCGCGATCTGCTCGCCCGTCGCTGGCGTGACGGCCTGCACCTTGCCGGTTCGGCGGCGATCGCCCTGTTGGCGTCCGCCTACTGGTTGCCCTCGGCCATCAGGGCGAGTGGCGGATTCGACCGCATCGGGACGGCTGATCTGGTCGCCTTCCGTTCGTCCGCAGATCCTGCTTTCGGCCTGTATCCGAACCTCGTCGGTCTCTACGGTTTCTGGCGACATGGGTGGGTGCTACCGAAGGACTTCCTTCCCGCCTGGCCCTTGTTCCTCCTCGCATTGCTCGTCGTCGCCGGGATCGGTGTGGCTGGGTCGTGGCGGCGGTTGGGCTCCCGGCGCCTGGCGCCGCTCCCTTGCGCCGGCGGGCTCGGTCTGGTGCTCGCCGCCGGTGACCAGGGCCTCGCGGGGGGCATCTACCGCTTCTTGTTCGATCACGTCGCGGTTTTTCGGGTCATGCGCGAACCACAGAAGTGGCTCGAACTTCTTGTCTTGGTGTATGCGGTCGGTTTCGGGCTCGGCCTCGAAGCGATCGTCCACGCGGTCGGGACTGCGAAGGCCCGTGCCACCGCTGCCGTGATCGTGCTCCTGATCCCGGTCACGTACGGGTTCACGATGCTGTGGGGATTCGATGCCGCGGTCGCGCCCTCCCACTACCCGGCCTCGTGGGCACAGGCGAACGATGTGATGGGCTCCGGCCCTGGCGCGATCGTCGCGCTGCCGTGGCACCGCTACTTGCCCCTGCCGTGGACGCAAGACCGTGTGGTCTCGAACCCGATGGTCTCGGCCTTCGCCCGCGATGTAGTGGTGAGCGAGGATCCTGAGTTCGGCGGTGTCCCCGCCGAAGGCAGCGATCCTCTGAGCGCGAACGTAGGCCAGATCCTTCGCGACGGCGCGAACGGCGAGCCGGTTGCCGCACCGCTCTCTCGGCTGGGTGTTGAGTATCTCGCCCTCGCCAGGGTGAACGACTGGCAACGGTGGTCCTGGCTTCAGGGTTCAGGCGGGATCCAGGTCGTGCGCCGGTGGCCCGACCTCATCTTGTTGCAGGTCGAGCAGCCGCCCGGTTAGGCACAACTACAGATGGTCTGCGGTGCAGTGGGACCCGACGTTCCACGTGCGGAACCAAGCTGTCAAAGGTCTTAGGGTTTTGGGAGAAAGTGGTCTGTTTGGCCGATGCGCACGAACGATGCCCTACCTAGCATGCGAGGTCAGACGGCCGGGATCCGGTCGATGAGGTGCGGAGGTGTAGACGTTGAGTGATCTTCTGAGCAAGAGCCTGCAGACGAGCCGGACAGAACTCGAAGCGGGTCTGAGGGACGCCGAAACGGAGTTGGCGATGCTGCGCGAGCGCTGCCACCAGATCGAGGAACTCATCGCGGTCGGCAAGGCCACGCTCTCGGCCGCCCAGGTGAAGCCCTCCCAGGCGGGCATGAAGCCGTCCGCGGACATCCGTCTGGACGACTCACCCTCCCTCCGCTCGGCGAACAGCCAGAAGTAACGCGGCCTCGGGTTCTCCCGGAGGGAGGCTTGTGAGCGACTCGCTCTATGAAGCGTTTGTCCAGACGCGCCTCCGACTCGAGCGTGGGATCGACGACGCCCAGCAGGAGCTGCGCGAGACACGCGATCGCTGCGCGAGGTTGGAAGGCACTATCCGATCGCTGCGGAACCAACTCTCGGATGCGGCGCGGCCGCGGCCTGCCCCGGAGCCTGTTGCAGAGGCGACGCTCGTGGTGGTTCCCGACGCGGTGGACCAGCCGCCGACACCGCCCGCCGCAGACGAGACGGAAGAGCCGATCGTTGCGGTAGCTGAGGCCGAAGATGAAGGCGACCCCGAGTCTTTGGAGGTTCCCACTTCCTACATGCCGATGCTCGAGGAACTCTGGGACATCGCCCGTCGCGCCGATTCCGGGTCGTAGCATCCCGGCGACTCTTCATCTACGCGCAGCGCATCGTTGATGATCGCATCGCGATCGGGGGAGCGGGGGCTGCGTTCCGCTACGGAGCGGCAATGCCCGACGGCGGGGAGCCGCCATCCACGACGAGATCCGGCGGCAGAAGGTCGCGCTGTGGCCCGGGACCGTGGGCGGGCGGGTACGTCGGCGATGGAGTCCCTGCGTCGAACCTGGCCGGGCGTACCCTCCCGGGATCTGATCCTGCGGCGTAGCTCCGACCTCACCCGGCTCCCGTGGGTCGACCATCGGTGGCGTCGCTGGGAGCCTGAGCCCCTCCACTGGGCGGAGACCGCGCTGGTGCGACGTTCCTTCACCTGGCTCGACCGGACCGAGGATCGGACCGGGCGTCCTTCCCGTGCGGCGCCTCTGCTCGAACGACTCCTCGGCCCGGTAAACGCGCAGAATCGCGCACGCTGGGTGTTCTGATTTGACTCACTGTGGGTCGAAGCATCAAGGTATGTCCACGATAGGCCCCGGGGAGGGCCAGAGGGGGTGGGTTCCATGAAGGCAGCCGTCCGCTTCGTCGTGGCGCTGATGGTGGTGAGCGTGGTCGCTGGGGTAACGACCGTTGCCGAGGCGCTTCCAACGCCAGTCGCCTGCGACCTGACCAAAGGGCACTGTTGGCATCCCGGCGTGGGCGAGCGCTGGCAGTACCAATTGCAGGGCGTCGCGGCGTACGCCTCGACCGGTGGCATCAACGTGAACATCTCCGCCGTTCCGTTCACCGGGGGAGCGGCGGTCCGCCCGACCGTGTTCGACTTCGATCTCTACACCGATCAGGCGATCTCCGGGAACAACACCACGCTGAACACGGCGGCGGTGAACGCGGTCCACGCGAACGGTGGACACGCGATCTGCTACGTCAGTGCGGGCACGTGGGAGAACTGGCGGGTCGACGCGTCGCAGTTCCCGGCGAGCGTGAAGGGCTCGAAGAACGGCTGGCCGGGTGAACTCTGGCTCGACATCCGCAACACCTCCGTCCTCCTCCCGATCATGGATGCGAGGGCTGCGAAGTGCGCGCAGGCTGGGTTCGACGGGATCGAGTGGGACAACGTCGACGGGTATTCCAACCGCAGCGGCTTCCCGCTGACGGCGAACGACCAGCTCAACTACGACGAGTCGCTCGCGAACATCGCCCACAAGTACGGGATGACGGTCGCGCTGAAGAACGATGTCGAGCAGGTGCCGACGCTCGCGCCGTTCTTCGACTACGCGGTGAACGAGCAATGTCAGCAGTACAACGAGTGCGCCAACTACAACACCTACCTCGTCGCGGCCGGCAAGGCGACCTTCCAGGTGGAGTACAAGCTGGCCACCTCGAAGTTCTGCGCTGCGGCCAACACCGCGAACCGGAACGCGATCCAGAAGGATTACAACCTTTACGACACGCCGTACGTGCCGTGCCGCTGAGGCGTTCGAGGTTCTAGAGAGAGAGCGACGGTTCGGCGGCCCCTTCGCAGGGGCTGCCGAACCCGTTCGTCTATCGTCTGACCCCATGGACGCGCTCACGAAGCAGACCTCGGGGCCCGGTCTCACCTTGTCTGACGTCCCCGTGCCCACGATCGGGATCAACGATCTGTTGATCCGTGTAGACCGGACGGGGATCTGCGGCACCGACCTCCACATCGCCGATTGGAACGAATGGGCGCAGGGCGCGGTTCGTCTGCCACTGGTTGTCGGCCACGAGTCCGTCGGAGAGGTGGTCGAGGTCGGTTCGAACGTGAGCGACTTCCACCCGGGCGAGTTGGTCTCGGGCGAGGGGCACGTTGTGTGCGGGCGGTGCCGAAACTGTATGGCGGGGCGGCGCCATCTGTGCGCGCAGAGTTCCAGCATCGGTGTGGACCGCGCCGGGGCGTTCGCGGAGTACATCGCGCTCCCGATGACCAACGTGTGGCATCACGACCCCGCGATCGACCGCGACGTAGCCGCGATCTTCGACCCGTTCGGTAACGCCGTCCATTCGGCGCTGCAGTTCCCGGTGCTGGGCGAGGATGTCCTCATCACCGGGGCTGGTCCCATCGGGCT
>JAXDJY010000374.1:0-8167 GCA_034667445.1 Actinomycetota bacterium
ACCGCGTCGGCCGATTCGAACGCAGCGCGGTGCTCCAACACCCGGTGCACGCCGGCGACGCCCACATCGGTGATGCGTTCCACCTCGACGCCGGCCGCCTCCAGTGCGATCGATGCCTCCTCCGCTACCGGGAGGTCGGAAGTGCCGGCGGCGACCACCGCCACCCGCGCGCGCGTCCGGTCGCGCGCCTCCTTGACCACGACCAGCCGGGATCGTTCGTCGTAGCCCGCTCCCGGCACGGCGGCGGCCGCCGCGGCCGCCTGCTCGGGCGTGGCGCGGGTAACGAGGACCGCTCCATCTGCCTCCGCCGCCAACGAACGGGCGATGTCGGCCACCTGGGTCGGCGTCTTGCCCGGGCCGTAGATCGCTTCGGGGTGCCCGGTTCGCAGTTCGCGATGGTGATCGACGCGAGCATCGGGCACGGCTTCATACGGAAGGGTTCGCAGCACGTCCACCGCGTCGGTCACCGGGGTGCGTCCTGCGGCCACGTCATCGAGCAGTCGCGCCAGGCTTCGTTCGTCCACAAGGAGGGCCATCGTATACTTCGTGCTCCCTTCCGGAACCTCGACGTCCGGGCGGATCGGAGCGACGCGGCATGAACTTCTCCACACACACGCTCACCCTCCTCACCCTGATCGCCGTGGGCCTCGGGGTGCTCGCGCTCGGGTTCACGCTGGCGGGCGGCGTCACCCCGCGCAGGCTGAAGATCCCCGGAGACCCCATCGCCCTTGACGAAACGCTTCGCGGCGTGCTGGAAGGCCATGCGGGGCAGATCAAACGCCTCGAGAACGCCGTGCGGACCCTGAACGCGACGGACAAGCGCCAGCAGGTCGGGATCGAAGGAGGTATCCGCCGGGTCGGGCTCCTTCGATACGACGCGTTCGAGGATGTAGGGGGGCGGCTGAGCTTCAGTTGTGCGTTGCTGGATGATCACGGCACCGGCGTTGTCCTGACGTCGATCAATGGCCGGCAGGAGACCCGCGTCTACGCGAAACCGGTCACGATGGGCAACAGCAGCTACAACCTGTCGGCCGAAGAACAGGAAGCCATCGGTCAAGCGCTCTCGGCCCCCAAGGAGGAGGCGGCACGATGATGTTCCGGAGACAAGATGCGGAAGCCCTGCACGAAGGGTCGGCGGAACGCCCGTCGGTCCTCGAACGACGGGAGGAAGCCATGACGGACAGCGAGGTCACGATCGTCGGCGCGGGCGCGCGGCTGGAGGGCAACGTGGTTTCTGCAGGATCGCTGCGCATCGACGGTCAAGTCAAAGGCCAGATCAACGCAGAAGGGGACGTCGCGCTCAGCCCGCAGAGTCAGGTCGAGGCGGACATCCGCGCGGAGAACGTGAGCGTCGGTGGACGCTTCAAGGGCAACATCGTCGTCAAAGGCAAGGCGCATCTTGCCCGTGGTGGCCGTGTCGACGGCAACATCACCTCGAAGTCGTTGGTCATCGAAGAGGGTGGGATCTTCCACGGGCAGAGCATCATGGATGCGACCGCTGCCGCGGCGGGTTCGGGCGCCGGCTCCCAGGGTTCGGGATCTAGCCAGGCGGGCGCGCAGGGGAGTGCTCCCTCCGCGGCCGCCGGCAAGGACAGCGGTCAGGTCAAGGTTCCGTAGCCCCGTAGGAAGAAGGGCCCGAACATGCTCGACATCAAAGCCATCCGAGAGAACCCAGAGACGTACCGAGCGGGCCTGGCTCGCCGGAACCTCGCCGATGCGGTCGACAAACTGCTCGCCGCCGACGAACGTCGCCGTGCGCTGACCGCAACGGTCGAGGAACTTCGCGCGCGGCAGAACGCCGCATCCAAACGGATCGGTGGCGCGGACGGTGAGGAGAAACAGCAGCTCATCGCCGAGGTGGGGAAGGTGAGCCTCGAATTGAAGGAGCTGGAACCACAGCTCGTTGAAGCCGGGGATTCCCTGAATGCCCTGCTCGCCGCGACCCCTAACCTCCCCCACGAGAGCTCGCCCGACGGCTTCACCGATGAGGACGCGGTCGAGGTCAGACGGAACCATGACAAGCCACCGGCGTTCGATTTCGAGGTGCGCGATCACGTGGCGCTCGGCGAAGGACTCGGGATGCTCGACATCGATCGCGCGGTTCGCACCAGCGGCTCGCGGTTCGTCTACGTGCTCGGGGACATGGTGTTCCTCCAGTTCGCGTTGGTTCGCCACGCCCTGGACATCCTTACGCTGAAGGGCTTCATGCCGGTGCTCCCGCCGGTGCTTGTTCAAGAGAAGGCGATGTATGGGACCGGCTTCCTCCCAGCCGACGAAGAGCAGCTATATGTGACCCGTGAGGACGATCTCTACCTGGTGGGCACCGCCGAGGTTCCGCTCGCCGCCATCCACATGAACGAGATCCTGACGGAGGCCGAACTCCCCGCCCGCTACGCCGGGTATTCGACCTGCTTCCGGCGCGAGGCGGGTACGTACGGTAAGGACATGGGCGGGATGTTCCGCGTCCACCAGTTCGACAAGGTGGAGATGTTCAGCTTCTCAACACCTGAGACCAGCTGGGACGAACACGAGTTCCTGCTGAGCGTGGAAGAGGAGATCATGACCAACCTCGAGATCCCGTACCGGGTCGTGAACATCGCGGCCGGCGATCTGGGCGCGCCCGCATCGAAGAAGTACGACATCGAGGGATGGTTGCCCGGACAAGGCCGCTACCGGGAACTGACGAGCTGCTCGAACACCACGGACTATCAGGCCCGTCGCCTGGGCGCCCGTGTTCGCCGCGGCGACGGGAAGATCGAAACGCTGCATACGTTGAACGGGACGGCGACGGCGCTCGGGCGGACCATGATCGCGATCTTGGAGAACCATCAGCAGGCCGACGGCTCGGTGGTGCTGCCGGAGAAGCTGCATCCTTACCTGCCGGAACGAGCCCAGATCCTCACACCGAAGGGTTGAGGCCGGCGTCCGCCGCAGTGTGATCATGCGATCGGTGGCTCGCCACGACCTCGATGGTGATGCCCTGCCATATCTGCGTGGTGGCGTCCCGTTCGGATACGCACCGGCCCACCGAGCGAACCGTACGGACAGTCCCGTCGCGCGTCACGATCCGGTAGGTCTGGTCCCAGGGTCCGCCGTTGATGGCGATCTGGCTCGCGTGCGCGGCCGCTTCCCGGTCATCGGGGTGCAGGAGCCGGGCATGGTCCCAGCGGTCCCCGGCGATGTCATCGGCGGACCATCCGAGCACCGACTCCGTTTGGGGTCCGAGGTAGGTCAACGTCGATCGGCCCGTGACCGTGTTGATCTCCTCGGTCCACGGCACGGCCGGAAGCTGCTCGACCAACGTTCGGTACCGCTCCTCCGCCTCCCGCAGCTCGTGCTCTATCGCTTTGCGGTCGGTGATATCGATGTACACGCCGTGGAACCGGTGGGGGCGTCCAGCCTCGTCGCGCGAAAGCAGGTTGCCTTCGTCGTGCAGCCAGACGATCTCTCCGGTTCGCGAGATCACGCGGTAGTCCAACGACCACGCCTCGCCGGTGTACTCGGTCTGGATCTCCGAGGCAGTGACCTGTTCCAGGTCGTCCGGATGGATGATCGACAGGAAGAAATCGGGGTCGTTGTTCCAATGCTCCATGGGATAGCCCAACAGCCGCTCGACCTGCGGGCTGACGTAGCGATGGCGTCCCCCGCCGTCCGGATCGCGCTCCCAGATGTAGGCCATCACCGGCCCTTGCGACGCGAGCGCTTGATATCGGGCCTCGGCGTCCAGCGCGGCCGCCTCGGCTTCCTTACGCGCGGTGATATCGAGCATGACGCCCTGGAACTGCTGTGGGCGTCCGTCCTCATCGCGTGAGAGCAAGGCGGTCTGGTCCAGCACCCAGACGATCCGCCCGTCCTTGGCCAGGAACCGGAATTCCTCAGAGAACGGATCACCGGTCAACTTCGATACGGCCCATGCATCGAGGACCCGTTCGCGGTCGTGCGGGTGCAGGCGCTCGATCCAGAAGCTCATGGGGATCCACTCCTGCGGCGTGTAGCCCAGGAAGGCTTCGATCTGCGGAC
Source organism: Actinomycetota bacterium (assembly GCA_034667445.1). GTDB lineage: Bacteria > Actinomycetota > UBA4738 > UBA4738 > HRBIN12 > JANXVR01. The sequence continues at coordinate 4,021 of JAXDJY010000374.1, forward strand.
TCGTGTAGTCGGTGGCGCTCTCGCTGTCTTCGAGCACGGTGGACCGATAGATCACCGCCGGGATCTGTTCGACGAGCGTGCGATAGCGCTCATCGGCCGCCCGCAGTTCAGAGTCCGCACGCTGACGTTCGGCGATCTCCAGCGACATGAGCTCGTTGGCCTCCTCCAGCTCGGCCGTGCGTTCGCGAACCCTGAACTCGAGGAGCTCGTTCGCCAGGTGGAGGTCCTCCTCGGTGGATTTCTGCGCGGTGATGTCCAGCATGACTCCGTGCCAGGTGCCGCGGCTGTCGGGGTCGCGCGGATCCCGAACCAGGACCGCCTGGTCCCGGACCCACACCGTCCTGCCGTCGGCGGCGATAAGTCGATAGGTGCGAACCCACGGTTCGCCGGTCACGTTGTGCCGGTCGTGCGCCTCAAGCTCTCGTTCCCGGTCTTCCGGATGCAGGAGCTCGATCCAGATGTCGGGTTGATCGAGCCATTCTTGCCGTGAGTACCCCAGGATCTCTTCCACGTGGGGGCTCACGAACAACGTCCGTCGTTCGTCGTCGGGGCCCATCTCGTACACGATCGCGGGCGCCTGCTCGACCAGCGAGCGGTACCGGGCTTCGGATCCGCGCAGCGACTCCTCGACGCGCTTACGGTCGGAGATGTCTTGGACCACTCCCTGCCAGTAGAGAGGCGTGTCGGAGTCGTCACGGATGAGCGTGGTGTCGTCCCGGAGCCACATGGTATGGCCGTCCTTGTGGGTGCTCCGGTATTCGCAATGGAAGTCTTCACCGCTGCCTATGGAGTGTCTCCAGAGTTCCGCGACGCGGGCATGATCGTCGGGGTGGATGCTTCCGGGCCACAGGTTCACGTCACCCGTCCACTCGTGCGGTTCGTAGCCGGAGAGCTTCGTCACCTCCGGACTCACGTAGATGGTCTCCGGCTCGGGTTCGTTCGAAACGATGTAGACCACGGCGGGCACGCGCTCCACCAGCGCCCGGAAGCGGGCCTCCGAATCTCGAAGCGCCTGGGAGGTTTCCATCTCCGCGGTGATGTCCATGATCAGTCCCATCCGGAGTGAGGGTTCTCCCGGCGTTTCGGAGACCAGCCGGCTGAGCGTCGACAGGTGCAGGACCCGTCCGTCGGGGTGTTGGTACCGGTACTGGCCATCGAAGGTTCCGGTCTGGTCGATGTCGTGCGTCCCGGCGATCATCGACGCTCGGTCTTCCGGGTGGATCCGCTGGAGTCTGGCCTCCAGGGACTCTTCCATGAACTGCTCCGGCGTGCGCCCCAGCACCTCGCCGCAGTTGGGGCTCATGTAGACCAACGTGCCCTTGAGCCCGTCCATCCGCACGGCGTAGGCCACGACTTGGGCGCGGCTAAGGAGTTCCTGGAACAGCTCGGGTGGAGGCGTGTAGTTCGCCGACGCCGATGGTTCCGTTGCCTTGCTGGACATGTCGCGGAGCCTACCGTGTTCGGGCGGCGGACGCCGCCCCGCGAACTAGGGCCAGTGGTTCGGGCGCGCGACGCGGTTGTACGGCGGTGGCGGCGGATCCAGCGAACGGCGCGTCGGTTTCAGGATGAGGGGCGGCCGTGGAGATTGGTTGAAATCGAAGGCGTTCGTGATGTCGCCGTAGAGATGGAGCGTCTCGCGGACCGTCGGCCGAGGGTCGGGCCGCCCGTCGGTCTTCGGATCCAAGCTCTGTCCGCCCAGGAACCGATCTTCGATGAGCTTGAGGTAGGAATCGAACGAAAGGGTCTGGCTATCGATCTTGCCCCGCTTCGCGTAGGGGCTGATCACGAGGCCGGGAACCCGCAGGCCGAGTCCGCTGTGGTCGACCTTCGGAGGCACCACGTTGTCGTAGAAGCCGCCCCAGTCGTCCCACGTCAGGAAGATGGCGGTGCTGTTCCAATCGGGACCCTTCATCGCCGCGTTGATGAGTCTCGTGACGTAGTTCTCTCCGGTGTGGACGCTGCCCGAACTCCCGGGATGTTCGCTCGTCGGCTCGCCGGGCATGACCCAGCTCACGGCCGGGAGCGTCCCGCCCTTGGCTTCGTCCAGGTAGTCCGTGTGCGTCTGGATCTTCCCCAGGTCGTTGTTCTGCCAGACCGAGGTGAAGCCCGGAACCACGTTGTGGCTGGCGGCGGTTGTGTCGTTCCAGTTCCCGTTGGGGGGCTTCTGGCAGTGATCCCTGGTGAAGCACGTGGCGTCACCGATGTACTGCTTCCATTTCACGCCGGCCTTGTCCAACAGGTAGGTGATCGGGGTCCAGGCGTAGATGGGCTTGTGTCCGTACTGCCATTTCCTGCTCCCACCGCCGAACGCGACGTCCGTCTTGCACGACATCGGCCTGTGCGGGTGGGAGCACGAGGCCGCCCAGCCCGAGACGATGAACAGATGCGACGGGAGGGTCCACGAGTCGACCGACTCGAACATGTGGTCCTCCAGCACGAAGTGTTTCGCGTACGTCCAGTAGTTCGGGATCTCACGCCGCGTCATGTAGCTCATCACGTCCGGCTGGCCCTGCGGTCCGGTGTAGGAGTTACACGCGGCCGGCTGCGGATTCACCCAGCATTTGCCGGAGATGTTCGGCAGCTCTCGGATGAATCCGTTCATATGTCCGCCCGCGATATCGGCCACGGCTTGCGGGTGCCCGTGCGGTCCGCCGAGCTGCCAGATGCTCGGTGTGTGATACGGCGGGCTGCAATGGCCGAGGTACGGGTTCGGGATGCACGTCGTGATCCTGCCGCCGCTCTTGGGGAACCCCTTGGCTCCGGGGTAGGTCCCGAAGTAGTGATCGAAGGACCGGTTCTCCTGGACGATGAAGATCAGGTGGTCGAGCTTGAAGATGCCGATGGCATCTGCCGCGTGATCCTTGTTGGCGAGGACGGGCGCCGGAACGGTCGCGAGCGCCACGGCCATCGCGATGATCAGCCCGACGAACCCGATGGAGATGCGGCGGCGGCTCACGGCGGGTGATTCTACATGAGGCACCCCTTTCCTCAATCACCCTTCATATGTAGGGGGGGCTGCCGATACGTCAGTTGAGGGGCTATCCCCAGATGAAAGGTTCTAGGTTGCGGCGTATCGGCTTGCTCGGACGGTTCGGACTCGCCAGCGTGGCTGCGTTCGTCGTTCTCGCGGTCGTACTCGCCCGGGTCGAATCGGCCCAGATCCGTTCTCGCGCACTGACAGACGCCACCGACGCGGCCACGTTGTTGGCGCAGGTCGGCTTGGGCTCCCACCTCACACCGGAGGCAATGACCGCCGGGCTCGCCCCGGACCAACTGGCCTCTTTGGACCAGACCTTCGAGTCGGCGCTGGCCGGCGGGCAGGTTGCACGCATCAAGATCTGGGCTCCGGACGGCCGGATCGTCTATTCGGACGACCATTCGCTGATCGGCGACAGGTTCCCGTTGTCTTCGGACCTCAAGGAGGCGCTCAAGGGTCACCCCTCCTCCGACGTCAGTGCCTTGGCCGGCGCCGAGAACGTGGATGAGCGAAGCTTGGGCCAACTCCTGGAGGTCTATCTACCGCAGCGATTCGGGGGCGAAGCCCCGGCTGGGGCGTTCGAGCTATACGTCCCCTACGCGCCGATCGCCCGCGTCATCGCGAGCGATACGCGGCACCTCTTCCTGATCCTCCTCGGAGGATTGAGTCTCCTCTGGCTCGTCCTGTTCCGTGTGGTGCTCGGCGCGTCACGCCGCCTTCGTCGCGACGCCGCAGAACTGCGCAGATCCTCGGATGAGAACGAGTACCTGGCGATGCACGACCAACTCACCGATCTGCCGAACCGCATCGCCTTCCACGACCGCTGCGTTCGAGCGATCGAAGCGGCCGGCCGACGGGAGGCCGGTGTCGCGGTGATCGTCTTGGACCTGGACCGATTCAAAGAGGTGAACGACGCCCTTGGGCACGAATGCGGAGATTCGCTACTGACCATGATCGGCCCACGGCTCTCCGCTGCGTTGCGGACGTCGGACACCGTCGCACGCCTCGGGGGAGACGAGTTCGGGATCCTGCTCGAAGGGGTCCACGCCGCTTCGGAGGCAACCGCGGTGGCCCAGAAGATCACCGAGGCCCTGGTGAAGCCGTTCGAGGTCGAGGAGATGGAACTCGAGGTCAGCGCGAGCCTGGGCATCGCGATGTTCCCCGAGGATG
>JAXDJY010000375.1:0-6456 GCA_034667445.1 Actinomycetota bacterium
AGCGGAGCTTCCCGATGCGGATGTCCCCCATCCGTTCGGCGAGGAACGTGAAGTCCTCCGGCCCCGGCGCGGTCACCCGCGCGAACTGAGCGGGAAGGGACTTCGGCTTACGGAACGCTCCGTTCGCACCGTCGATGTAGCCGAGCGGCTGACACTTCGCGACCTTATAGAGACGCTGCTCTGGATCGTAGAGCACATACGGCGTCTCGGCCCGGTCTCCGGCCATGTACGCACCGGCCGTCCGTTCCGCCCAGGCGGGGTCGCTCGAATCGGAGCCGTACGTCACGTCGATGGCCCGGAACAGGAATCGGCGGTCACGTTCGGCGTCGTCGGCCACGAGCAGTTCCCCCAGGAACAGGTCCGTGCCGTAGTACGCGCGGAATTGCGCCTCGAGGACGCTCTTGCCGAAGATCCTGCCCTTGTCCGTGGTCATCGTTAGCTCCGATTCAAGATCTCGTGGAAGTCTTGGAATAGAACCTCGATGTCGTCCTCGTGCATACCCTCCCGCGTGAGCGCCTCGCGGAAGGCCCGCCGCACGTCCGCCACCGCGTAGCCGGTGACTCGCGCGGCCTGATGGGCGCGTGCGAGGGGATACGGATAGCCGACGAACGCGGGGTCCCCCGCGAGCCCGGCCAACCGGGCGAGGACCTCGCCGGGGTCCCCAGGCCCTCGCGCCACATCCACGCGGAAGGCGTGCGCGGCGGTGGGCGCGAGGTGCGCGACGAAGATCTCCCCGATGTAGAGCCGCCCGAACACCGGGTCGGTGGAGATGTGCGCGGCCCACCGCGCGGGACCCAGATCACGGTCGGCCCGCCGTTTGATCAGCGTCACCAGCGGGGCGTTGCGCCCCCAGTACAGGGTGGATGCTTTCACGACGCCGGCCAAGTGAACGCCGCGGGAAACCGCCGTCTCATGCGCCCGCCGAACGACGGCCGCCGGCACCAGCGGGCCAGCGTGCAGCGACCCGTCAACGAGCACCAGGTCACCGGGGGCAGCGCCCTCGATGGTGTTGATGGTCGTCCGCCACTCCGCCCATTCCCGTAGCGCATCGACCGGCCGCGACAGTTCGGGTACCTGCTCCGGTTCCTCACCGATGAGTTCGCGCAACGCCTCGCTGGCCACGGCGGCGACCTCATGTCTGGATACCGCGCGAACCTCGAGCGCCGGGGACTCGACGAGCTCCGTGACGCCGCCCGCGAACCGGACCCGGGCGACCCGGAACGCCGCGACCTGGAACGAGCGAGCGTCGGCGACCAGGCAGGATCCCCCGTCTACCGCCCAGACCACACCGGGATCTTCGACGTCGATGGGGTCGATGGCGAACGCGTCCGGATGGCCGGGGACCACGAGGTCATCACCCAGCTCCAGCTGCCCTCCGGCCACTCGGATATCACCACCGGGATCGTGGAGGAGATCCACGACGAAGGAGGCGGCTTGGGCCAGCTGGTCACCCCGGACCCGGTCGGCCCCGACCAGATGATCGGCCGTGGGTGGGTCCGGCGCACTCGGCATGGGCGAAGGATACCCACCCTCACTGACAGCACCTCCGCGAGAGTAGTCAGTTCGAGCCAGTCCCTCCTGACCAGAAGCCGTCCCCGGAGACTGAAGGAAAGGCCTGGAGATGCCGATAGGCAAGGGACGAGAACTAACGGTCCAGGACAGAGGGGGATCTCATGAGCCGGCCGGGGAATGCTTCACGCATCGCGCGCATACCGCTCTTCGCGCTGATCGTGCTGCTGGCTGGCGGCTCGATCGGATCGATCGTCATGGCCGGCCGGGCACGGGCGCACGCCCAGGAAGCGATGATCGCACAGGCCCAGGCCGCGGTGGATCACACGCTCTCCACGATCTTCAGCGACAACGACCTCACCAACATGTCTTCGCCGACGCGGGCGGCTTCGCTGAACGACTCGCTCTCAGTAGCGCTCGGCGCGACCCCCGTCTCGGATGTGACCCTCTTCAGTGAGGCAGGCACGGTCCTGTTCGATCTGGAGAACTCCACGATCGGGAACAAGGAACTCGGCCAGCGGGAGGCGATCAAGACCGCCGTGCACGGCGGCGCGGTCCCGATGATCGTCGGAACCGACCTGACCGTGATGTTGCCGATCCAACGCTTCGGCACGCTCGGCGCCGTGATGCTGACGATGCCGAAGACCCCGATCGATGCAGCCGGCCGTCCGTGGACCGCCGCCGGGCTGATCATGGCTCTCGCCATCCTGCCATCCCTGTTCATGCTCTGGTGGGTCGGGCGGATCGCGGCGACCGCGAACCGCAACCTCAGTTTCCGGCCGCAACAGACGCCGGTGCAGATGGCCGCCGCTCCACTCCGCCAACGCCCGGCTCGCGACCTCTCCCGGCCCGCGGTCGCCGCGCCGGCGCAGCACGGACTCAAGGAGGAGGGCGACGCGCGGCGGATGGCCGAGGAACGCGCGAAGGCTGCGGAGGAGCGCCTGAGCGTGCTTCAGGAGCAGTACCGCAAGACGCTCGAAGAGCTGCACGCGTCGAAGGACCGTGCGCCTGCACAAGCGACTGCTGACCCTGCGCTCGACGAGCGCGCGCTCCAAGCCGAAGGCAAGCTCCGGCTCATGGCGGGCCAGCTCCACGCGTTGAACGAGGAGCGCGACAAGCTCGAGGAGGAGCTCCGCCGCACCCCGGCGCCGAGCGCGGGCGAACCCGACCCTCGGATGGAAGAAGCCAAGCACCTGCTTGAAACAGAACTCATCGGGGTCCGCGCGGAGCTCGAGGGAACACAGACAGAGCTCGCCGCCGCCCGTCGTCAGGCCGCCGAGGCTTCCTCGAGCGTGCACGCCGCCAGCAGCGCCGCCGAAGGCCATGCAGATCGCATCCGCGAGCTGGAGGAGGACTTGGACGCGGCGCATGTGCAGGTCCTCGCTACCCAGGAGTCGCTCGAGACGGCGCGCCTTGAGGCCGACGAGATCCGGACGCAGGCGGCGACCGTACAGAGCGAGTTCGCCGCGCTGCGCACCGCCCACGACCAGGCGATCAGCGAGCGCGACACCGCGATCCTCACTTCGCGCGAGGAGTCCGAGTCGCTGCACCGTGAGCTGGAGGCAGCCACGGCGATGGCGGGAGAAGAAAGCGAGGCCGTCCGCGCCCAGGCAGACCTCGCCAGATCGTTGAAGATCGAACTCCAGAAGGAGCAGGCGAGCGCCAGGACGGCGCGTGCCGAGGCCGACGAGCTCCGCACGCGTTCGGAGAAGGTTCAAAGCGAGCTCGCTGCGGTCAGCGCGGCGCACGACCTCGCGAACCAGACGATCGGCGAACGCGATGCCGCGGTCCTGCGTTCGCAGGAAGAGTCCGAGTCCCTGCACCGTGAGCTGGAGGCAGCCACCGCGATGGCGGGAGAAGAGAGCGAGGCGGTCCGCGCCCAGGCGGACTTGGCCGCCACGCTGAAGGTCGAACTCGAGAAGGGCCAAACCGAGGCGAAGACCGCTCGAGAGGCACTCACCTCCCAGAGCGAACGTATCCGCGAGCTGCAGCAGCAGCTGGAGGCCACGAGGTCCGAGATTATGAGCGTCCAGGAGACGAGCAACCTTGCCGAGGCACAGGCGAGTACCGCGCGCAGCGAACTCGATGCGACCCGCAAGGAACTCCGTGCCCTCCGCAACGAAGAGCAGCGCGCTGCGATGCTGGAAGACGAGCTTCGCGCGACCCGCGCCGAACTCCAGAACGTGCAGGCGTCCAACCGAGCCGAACTCGCCGAGCGCGACGCAGACCTCGAGGCCCGTGTCCGGCGAACGCGCGAGGACTTCCAGGAAGAGATGGCTGCGACCAGTGCCCAGCTCGAGGCCAGTCAGACCGAACTCGAGTCCTCACGGATCGAGCTCATCGGGCTGCGGGAAGAGGTGGCATCGGCCACCGAGGCCGTGGAAGGCCAGACCGCGCGCGCAGCCGACCTCGCGGACCGGACCGAGCGTGCCGAGCGTGAACTCCACGCACAGCAGACGGCCGCCCGCAAGACCGCGAACGACCTGCTGGAGGCCGTTGAAGCCAACACCGAACTCGCACGGAAGCTCCAGGATCTGGAGAACCGCCGCCAACTCGAACTCGCCGACGAAGAGGGCCAGATCGAGATGGACCAGATCCTCTACGCCACGCAGGAGCGCCTAGCCGGCCAGACCGAGCGCCTCATCGAGATGGAGGAGCGGGCCCACCAGGCCGAACGCTCCGTAGAGGCCATCAACGAACGCCTGGACGAGACGCTGTCCCAGCTGCGCTCGTTGCAGATGGCCGACGCGCTGCGGGACCTGCGGAGCGAGGAGCAGGGCCACCAGGATTCGGCGGAGAGCGTTTCGATGAACGCGGCAACGACCGAGGACGTGGTCAGGCTCGAGGACCGCCGCGCATCCTCGCCGTTCCTGAAGGAGCTCACGCTCGATGCGAAGAAGTCGCTGACCCAGATCCTCGGGATCACGCAGATCCTGAAGTACAAGAAGGACGCGAAGGATCAGGCGCAGCTCGTCAAGCAACTGACCACCTACGCACGCCGGCTCGACCTGACCGTCAGCGACCTCGCCGACGCGGACAGGCTCGCCCGTGGCTCTATCGAGCTCACCGTGCGCCGGACCGACCTCGAGGCGTTGGTGCAGCGAGTAGTCGAGGAGTCCGGCGTGAGCGCGGACCACGACCTCCGCGTGATCACGGAGCCCTTGGTCTGTGGCGTGGACCAACTCCGTACCGAACAGGTCCTGGCGGGCATGCTTCGGACGAGTGGCGACAGGACGCCGTCTGGCAAAGCCATCCTGGTGACCCTGCAACACGTGGATGGCGGAGCGCTGATCTCGGTCGGCGACTCTGAGCCCTCTTCGGAGGCCTCCCTGTCACCTGTCGTGCGACGGTTCGCCGAGATCCAAGGGGGATGGGCGAAGGTTGACACGCGCGAGGACGGTACGGGCTCGCTGTTCAGGGTTTTCCTTCCGGACGGCGGGATCGATTCCGCCGGCGCAGACGCTGCGGCTGCGGCATCCGGCGCGGACCTGCACATCGTGGTCAACGACGCCGTGGGCGCCGACGCGGGCGAGGGCCCGTGGGATGACGACGATCAGGAGATGCTGGTTCGCGAGATCGGGCGTCTCGCCGATCCGAACTAGCCGAGCGACCTGAGGAGTTCACGCGCGATCACCAGACGCTGGATCTGGTTCGTGCCCTCGTAGATCTGGGTGATCTTCGCGTCGCGCATGTATCGCTCGGCCGGGTACTCGCGCATGTAGCCGTTGCCACCCAAGACCTGGACGGCGTCGATCGTGACCGCCATCGCGTTGTCGGAGGCCACGCACTTGGCAACGGACGAATGGAAGGTGGTCCGGGGATCGTTCGCGTCGCATGCGGCCAGCGCGCGGTACGTGAGGATCCGTGCCGCCTCGACCTTCATCGCCATGTCCGCCAGCAGGAACGACACGCCTTCGAACTCCGTGAGCCTCTTGCCGAACTGCGTGCGCTCGTTCGCATATCCGGTTGCAAGATCGAGCGCCCCCTGCGCGATCCCCACTGCCTGCGCCGCGATGGCGGGGCGCGAATAGTCCAGCGTTCGCATCGCGATGGCGAAGCCTCCGCCCTCTTCGCCGATGAGACGGTCCGCCGGGATGCGAGCATCCTGCAGGATGACCTCCCGGGTCGGGGAACCGTGGATCCCCATCTTGTGCTCTGGTGGCCCGAAGCTCACGCCCGGATCGTCACGCCCCACCAGGAAGGCACTGATGCCGTTCGTTCGAAGGGCGGGGTCGCTCGTCGCGAAGACGACGTAGGTGTGGCTCACTCCGGCCCCGGTGATGAAGCGCTTGGTGCCGTTGAGTATGAAGCTCCCGGCACCCTCGCGCACGTAGCGGGTGGTGAGCGCGCCCGCGTCCGAGCCTGCGCCTGGCTCCGTGAGGGCGTAGGACATGAGCAACTCGCCGCGGGCGATGGCTGAGGTGTGGGAGCGACGTTGCTCGTGGGTCCCGGCGACCATCAAGGGGATCACCCCGAGCTTGCTCACGATCGGCGTGAGCGCCACCCCGGCGGACACCCGCGAGAGCTCCTCGATGAGGACACCGAACGCGAGCTGGCCGCCGCCCGAGCCCCCGTCCTCCTCGGGGTAGCCGACGCCCATGAGGTCGTTGTCGACGAGTACCCGGTAGATGTCTTCGGGCCACTCGTCCAGCCGATCGATCTCGGCGGCGCGCGGTTCGACCTTGTCCCGGAACAACCTTCTGATGACCAAGCGGAACTCCTCGAGTTCGCTGGGGAGTTCGAAGCGTCCCTCCGCGGCACTCACGCCGCTCAGCTCACCGTTCGCAGGATGAGGGCATCGCCCTGCCCGCCGCCGCCGCAGATGGCGGCGGCACCGAATTCGACGCCGCGGCGGCGCTGTTCGAACGCGAGGGTGAGAACGATCCGGGCGCCGCTTGCTCCGATCGGGTGACCGATCGCAACCGCACCACCGTTCACGTTCACGAT
>JAXDJY010000376.1:0-8855 GCA_034667445.1 Actinomycetota bacterium
CGATCACATCAAGGGCCGTGCGACGAACGCCGCGACCGGCGAGACGTGCGTGGGCGCCGCGTCCTTCGCCGCGTAGACGCGATCGAACGCGATCCGTCACGGATCGAGAAGCCCGGGTGGGTTGATCCTGCCCGGGCCTTCCTTCGGTCTTGGACCGCAGAACGCCCTAGTGATCGTGTGGCGGTTGGCCGCCTTCCGGCGTCGGGATCAATCCGAGCTGCATCATGGCGGCCATCGTGTCTTGGATCCCGAAGTGCGACACCTGCTTGCCCTCGTCATCGAATTCCGAGATGTCGATGCCGGCCATCGAAGCAACCTTGTTCGTCGGTGGCATCCCGGGCATGAACCCGCCGGTGTCCGTACCGGTGTAGATCGCGTGGACCGCGACCTTGTTCCCGGACGCGATTACGTGCTGCACCTCCGCTCGCAGATCCGGGATCCGTTGGAACAGGCCCTCGAAGAACTGGATCACGGCCGTCTTGTCGTTCCCCGCTCCCGGCCACGGCGAGAGATCGACGAACTCGTCGGAGATCGCATCCTTCAGGTACCCCATGTCGTGCTGGTTGAAGACCTTGTCGGTGAACTCGGTCGCCGCGCGCTTGTTCTCTTCCGGCGTCGTCATCTCACATCCCTCCCGGCGTGGCGCCGAGCTGCTCCACAAGCTTGGGCACCTCCATCGTGGCCCAGGTTTCCTTCACCTTGCCGGCCTCTAAGCGAAAGATCGTGATCCAGTTGATATCGGAGATCTTCGCGCCGTTCGCCGGGACACCGAACCAGGGAAGACCGCCAGTGTTCGTCCCGCTCATGGACACGTGGGAGACGACCATGTCGCCTTCGCCGAAGATGTCGTGGACCTGGTTCTGACGGTCGGGGAACGCCTGCATCGAACTCTGATGCGCCATCTTGGCGCCCTCGATACCCGGCGGGAGTGACTCCGACCCCGGCGTGTGCGCCCGGAAATCCGGCGCGAACAGTTGGTCGAGCATCTTGAGGTCGTGGGTCCGCCAGGCCTCTTCCACCTTGCGGACGACGTCAACGTTGTCCATATCTATCCCCTCCTCGTTCGCTTCAGTCGACGCTAAGCCCTGCGCGCCGGGAAACGCAAGGGCGGGCGATCAGTCACCGGGGCGGAGGTACCGGTCGAACCAGTCCTGGGTGCGCTGCATCGCGTCCCGGGCGTGGGCTCGCTCCATCGGAGCATGCCCTTCCCGTGGGTAGATCACGAGCTCGGTCTCGACCCCCGCCTCGACGAACGCGGCGAACAGCTCCTCCGCCTGCCCGACCGGGGTGCACCTGTCCAGCGCCCCCTGGATGATCAGCGTCGGGGTTCGACACTTCTGCGCGTGCAGCACAGGCGACCATGCGGTGTATGGGCCGGCAGTGTCCATCCACGCTCCCCCGATGGCGAACTCGTCGTAGGCCGCGATGTCGGACGTGAGGTGGAACGAGGTCCAGTTCGAGATGATCGAATACGCGACGCCGGCAGCGAAGCGGTCCGTCTGGGTCACTGCCCATGCGGTCATGTACCCACCGTAGGAAAGCCCGGAGATCCCAAGCTTGTCGGGGTCGGCGATACCTTCGGCGATACACATGTCCACGCCGGTCATGATGTCGTCGAGGTCGCGGCCCCCCGGGTCGTCGATCACCGCTTGCGCGAACGCGTGTCCCCGGCCGTTGCTACCCCTGGGGTTCGGCAGGAATACCGCGTAGCCGGCGCTCGCCAGCAACACCGAGCTCGGCTCGGAGTCCGAGAAGTAGCCACCCCAGCACCACGAAGGACCTCCGTGCACCAAGGTGAGCATCGGCAGCGGCCCCTCGGCCCCGGAGGGCGTGAGGAGCAATCCCTCGATCTCGAGCCCGTCCGACGATCGCCACTGCAGCATCCGGACATCGGGGAACACGACACCGTCGATGATCGCGTCGTTGAAGCCCGTCAGCCGGACCCAATCGCCGGCAGCGCGATCGAGGCGCGCGAGCTCGGGCGGGACACCGTGTGCCTGATGCGTCGTGAACACCCCGTTCCCGACGAGGGTGCACGCCGGTTTGGTGATCTCATCGCCGATGAAGGGCGCCCCGGCCCACACCTCTTCGCGCGACCCGTCCAAACCGATCCGCCCGCACGCGGTTCCCGTGCTGTCCGACCGCGAGTACCAGAGAGAGGCATCGTCGATCCATTCCGCGAGCCCGACCGTCTCGAGCCCCGGCCACGGGTCGCTGACGGCGCCTGTCGCGATATCGATGATCATGATGCTGCCACCCAGGAGCCCGTGATCGCTCGAATACCCCTCGACGACGGCCGCCCGGCCCCCGTCGGGCGATACCGCCAGCCCTTCGATCTGCCATGTGGGGGCGTACAGGGTGCGGGCGGTTCGCGCGGTGAGATCCAGACTCGCCACCGTGGAGCGATACCAACCCGACCCCGAGCCCCCCGTCGATACGATCGCGATGGCGTCTCCCCCTCCGTCCCAGTCGAATTCCCAGACGCTCATCCCCGGCGGGCCCACTTCGGCCGCATCGCCCGAAGCGACATCGACCAGGAAAAGCCGGCGCCACGCATCGTTCGGACGACGAACGATGGGGTCGGGCTCCGGTTCCGAAGCAGTGACCGCGACCGCGGACCAGTCGAGCCCGTAGGACCAGGGGTCGGCAGCGAGCACGAGCAAGCGACGTCCATCGCCGGACCACGCCAGCTGTTCGGCGTTCCCGCGAAGCGTGGTCACCAGTGTGGCGTCACCTCCCGGCGTCATCACATACGGCAGGTGATGGCCGGCGAGGATCTGATCCGAGACGAAGGCGACGCGCGTTCCGTCGGGGGACCACACCGGCGAGGCGTCGTTCGACGGTCCGGTGGTGAGCTGCATCGGATCGCCACCGACGTCGGTGAGCCAAAGGTCGGAGGGAACCGAGACCCCGTGTTCGGAGACTGTGGCAGCCAGCGCGAACACGATCCGCGCCGCGTCGGGCGACACGCTGAGTTCGGTCGGGGTCCTCACGTCGAGCAGGCGCTCCGGGGTAGGGCCTCTCGTGGTGCTCGCATCTCGTGTTCGCATGCCGGAGGGACACTAGGGGAAACTCGTGTTCGGCGCCATCCGGATCCGTCCTCGGGGTCATGGCGCGCGTGCCGTCAGTCTTCGGTTTCCGTTCTGCCAAGGCGGGCCCGCCCCAAGGCGGTGAGCCGATACCCGGCCGTGATCGACGAAGGGTCGCCGGATGCGACCTCGAGCAACCCGTCGGCAACCAGTCGCTCCAAGATCGACACCGCCCGCGGGCGGTCCGAGGACAGCGCCGCGCCGATCCGCCCGTCCTGCGCGAGGAGCGCAGCGATCACCGCATCAACATCGAGTGATACATCGGCCGGAGCATTCAGCAAGTGCCGGAACGTCCCGAGCACCTGCACTACCGCAGGATCGAACTCAGGTGTCACCGCGAACTCCTCACTCAGGCGCCGGCACCCGCGTAGGCGTCCTCAAGGACCTTGATGTCGATCTTCTGCATCGTCAACATCGCCTGCAGCGCCCGTTTCGCCCCATCGGCATCGCTGCCGCCGAGCAGTTCGCCGAGCCTGTCCGGGATGACCTGCCACGACAGACCGTATCGATCCACGAGCCATCCACACTGGCTCTCCGATCCGCCCTCCGTGAGCACGTCCCACAGCCGATCGACCTCGGCCTGGTTCTCGCAGTGGATGAAGAACGAGACGGCCTCTGAGAACGTGAACTCGGGGCCGCCGTTGAGAGCAAGGAACTCCTGGCCCTCCAGCTGGAACGAGACCGACATGACGGAGCCTGCCGGTCCGGGGCCACCCTCCTGATACCTCGAGACATCGATGATCCGCGCGTCGTCGAATATCGAGATGTAGAAGTTCGCCGCCTCTTCCGCCGTATCGTTGAACCATAGGAACGGGCTGATCTTCTGCATCGAACTCCCTCCCAGGTGTCGTGGGTACGAGGCGACGACTGGCTTACCTATCCGACGTACCCCTCGACCGTTTTTGGATCGCGGATGCGAGCCTCGTCGGGATCCTGACCGACCGCGCGGCGGGCTCGGCGCTGGTGGAGCAGATCCCAACACTGGTCGAGCGTCACCTCGATCTCCTTCAGGCGGGCCCGATCCGTATCCGTGGCTTCGTCCCTGCCTTCCTTCTCGAAGATGCGGTGTTCCTCATCGGCAAGAGCGGTGACTCGTCCCAGCAGCGTGGCGTCGTCCATGAGGTGCCTCCCCTTCCCGGGCCGGTAGGTCTGCGGTCCCACTCTAGGTGGAGAGCGCGGAAAGGCCCACCGTCACCCCGCCCGCACGAGCCGCGCGTGCACGACCGCCGGCGAGCTAACGAACTCGATGCTGCCGAAGGCGTCCTGGATGCCGTCGAGGTCCCCGAAGAGCCGCTCTCCCCGCCCGAGCAGGATCGGCACGATCACCAGGTGCAACTCATCGATCAGGCCGGCGCGCAGGTACTGCTGGATGGTAGCAACCCCGCCACCGATGCGTACGTCCAGTCCGCCGGCGGCCGCGAACGCCTGCTCGCGCGCCGCCTCGATCCCGCCGTCGAGGAAGTGGAAGATTGTCCCGCCCTCCATCGTGATCGGTGGATGTGGGTGGTGCGTGAGGACGAACACGGGGTGATGGAACGGCGGATCCTCTCCCCACCAACCCCTCCACTGCTCGTCGCCCCACGAGCCGCGGATGGGGCCGAACATGTTCCGGCCCATGATGGTGGCACCGATGCGGTCCTCCCCCGCCGCAGCGAACCCGTCGTCGATCCCGTCGGCCCCACCTTCCATACCTTGCATCTCACGGAAGCTGCGCGTGGCGAAGGCCCACTCGTGCAGGCCATGCCCCCCAACGCCGATCGGGTCATCGAGGCTTTGATCGGGTCCCGCGGCGAAGCCGTCGAGTGAGATCGAGAAGTTGTGTACCCGTAACCTCTGCATGTGCCCTCCATCGCCGTTGGACGGCGTTACGTCACAACCTACAGAGAAGGGCTCTGATCCCGGTCGATCTCGGCCGGCGTGCCACGTCCATCGGGGAGCTCCTCGGGCTCCACGTGGATGTGGGGCACGATCCGTTCAAGCCAGGAAGGGAACCACCAGTTCGCCTTGTCGAACAACAGCATCAACGACGGCACCAAAGCCGACCGGATGACGATGGCGTCCACCAGGATCGCCGCGGCCAGTCCCAGCCCGAACTCCTTGATGATCCGCTGCCCCCCAAGAACGAACGACCCGAACACGACAACCATGATCGCGGCGGCCGCGGTGATCGTACGTCCGGTCGCGGCGAGGCCCTTGCGGACCGACTCGGCGTTGTTGCCGCTGCGGAGCCACTCCTCGTGGATGCGCATGACCAGGAACACCTCATAGTCCATCGACAACCCGAACAGGATGGCGAACAGCATCACGGGTAGGAATGCCTCGACGGGGCCGGTGCGGCTCACACCGAAGAGTCCGCCGAGCCATCCCCACTGGAAGATCGCCGTCAGGACACCGAACGCCGCGCCGATGGACAGCAGATTCATCACCGCGGCTTTGAGCGGCACGACGATGCTGCGAAGGACCACGGCGAGGAGCAGGAAGGAAAGCAAGACCACCGTGCCGATGAACAGCGGCAGCTTGGAGGTCAGCACGGTTGAGAAGTCGGCGAAGATCGCGGTGAGGCCACCGACGTAGATCGTTACGCCCGAGCCCGCGACTTGGGCGGGGATGACCTGTTCTCGGAGGGTGTGGATGAGGTCGGTCGTCGCCGCATCCTGCGGTGCTGAGGTCGGATAGACCTGGATGAGCGCGATCTGCTTGCCGTCTGCGGCGGGGATCATCACCGGTGGAGCAACCTCGGCGACACCGGGCACCTTGGCGATCGCCCCTCCGAGCTTGCGGAGGGTCGCGGTCTGCGCGTCACCGGAGACTTCGGCGGTGATCTGGAGCGGTCCGTTGAAACCGGGTCCGAACCCCTGGGCAAGCAAGTCGTACGCGGTCCGGGTCGTGCTTCCGATCGGGTCGTTCCCTTGATCCGAGGACCCCAGCCTGAGCTTGAAGAACGGGGTGGCGATCGCGACGATGATAAGGAACGCGATCAGCCCGTAGACGACCGGACGACGTTCGACGAGGGCTGCCCACCGAGGCCAGAATCCGGACATCTCGGTCCGGCCCTGGCCCTCGGCGATCTTCCGGCGGTCGCGGCGAGACAGGATCTTCGGTCCCAAGAATCCGAGCAGCGCGGGCAGAAGTGTCAGGGCCGCGACCATCGTGAAGAGCACACCGATGCTGGCCGCGATCGCGAGACCGTTGAGGAAACTGAGTCCCAGGGCGAACATCCCGAGGAGCGCGATACATACGACCGCGCCGGCGAACAACACCGCGCGACCGGAGGTGTCGATCGCGAGGGTGGCCGCCTCCTCTATGGTCCTGCCGGCCTCGATAGCCTGCCGATGTCGCGAGACGATGAACAGCGCGTAGTCAACACCGACTCCAAGCCCGATCAGCAGTACAAGCTGGCCGGAGAACTCCGGCATACCAACGGCGTTGCTGAGCAATCCGATGACCGCGGTTGCGGTGCCCAGAGAAACGAGGGCCGACGCGAGCGGCATGGCGGCGGCGAACAGGGAGCCGAAGACCAGGAACAGCACGATCCCAGCCGTGAGGATGCCGAACCCGATGCCACCGACCGAGGGCGGCTCCGCCTGGGCTGCGAGCTGTCCGGCCACGCCGACGGTGACGCCGCTCCCGTCCGCCGTGTCGGCCGCGTCGACGAAGGTTTTCGACTGCGGGATCGTGAAGTCCTGTGTTTGCTGGTCGAACGTCACGTTCGCGAACGCCACCGACCCGTCCGAGCTGACCTGTACCGCACCCTCAGTCGAATACGGCGAGGTGATCGATGACACGTGCGGCAGCGCCTGGACGCGCGTGAGCATCCCATCGACTTGTTGCTTGACCGCGGGATCGGTGACCTTCACGTCGCCGGTCGTACCGATCACGATCTGTTCGTTGTCACCCGAGCGTTTCGGAGCAACGGACTGCAGCAGTTGCAAGGCTCGAGTCGACTCGGTGTTCGGGAGGTTGAAATCGTTCGAGTACGAAGTCCCGATCGCCCCGAGCAGAACGTTCGAGCCGACAAGGGCGAAGAGCCACAGACCCAGGACCATCCAGCGGTGACGGTACGACCACGCAGCGAGTGCACGCATGTCTCATCCAACTCCATCTGACGAAAGGCGAAGGATACCCGTCGTCGCCGCCGTGACGTCGAAGCGACACTTCGGTCACTGCGTAACGACCTGGGGGGATGACACTCTCGCAGCCGTCTGCTTAGGGTTTAGAGGATGCGAAGAGGTCCCCGAACACTATGGTGTCGGGTGTTCATCGTTTCGATCCTCATGGTGAGCACGGCAGCTGCAGCGACGCCAGCGGCGTCGGCGGGGGTGCGGGGACGCATGCTGCAGCGCCTCAACAGCGTGCGGCGGGCACACGGCGAGCATCCACTTCGACTCTGCAAGAAGGTTTCCCGCGACGCGCGTCGGCACAGCCGTGTGATGGCAGACCGCGGCTACCTTTTCCACACGAAGAACGTGCCGCGCTTGTTGGACGGGCGCCCCTGGTCGGCCTGGGGTGAGAATGTCGCGAGGGCCAGGAGCGTGGGCTCGAGCGTTCGCGCATGGATGCGTAGCCCCGAACACCGCGTCAACATCCTCAACGCGCAGTTCAGGCGGGTAGGCGTCGGCATCTTCTCCAAGGGCAAGTCGCTCTGGTCGACGACCGATTTCTGGGGTTGATGAAGTCTCTCCTTCAGTTCCTGCAAGCCGCGTGCCGAAACACGTACCATCGGGGAGCGAACCGCTCTTGGGGCGTGGAGCGGCGAGGGACGGGGGATCGCTGAACTGATGGGAGGGACGTCAACCAATGCCGGCGTGAGGGTCCTCGTGTGCGAGGCCGGCCCCCCGGTGGAGGGTTCGCTCTACTCGATCCTTGAAGCGGAAGGCTTCGACCTCGTCGGCCTCCTGGCCACGGCGGAAGCCCTCGAGCGGCTCCTGCCGATGATGGACCCAAACGTCCTGGTCCTCGACGCGGAAGCGGGCGCGATGGCGTTACTCGCCGCCCGCGAACTGGCTCCTCAGGTAGCGGTGGTCGTCGTGTGGCCTGCCGGAACGCGGGCCGAAACGGCCGATCAGTTCGTGGAGCCCTCCCGGGCGGCCACCGAGCTCGGAGCGGCGGTGCTGAGGGCGTCGCGGCGCCACCATCTCATCGCCGGACCCACCATCGTCGGCGCCGATCTCCGGGTCGTGCCCGATCTCGATCGCGTCGAGTTGGTCGACAGGACGCAAGAGCCGGAGCCAGAACCCGAGCCCGTTCTGGCCCCGACGGCGGCCACGACGACAGCGACGGTGGCGGCCATCGCCGCAGCTCGGGTGCTTGCCGCTTCTTCGCCCGCTGCCGCGGCGCCGAGAGCGCCGGGTACATCACGCCTGCGGACCCGAGCGTCGATAGCCCTGGTTGCGGCCTGTCTGTTCCTGGCTCTCGTCATCGCGATCGCCTCCCGACCGATCATCCCCGCAAACGTCGGTGCCCTGCCGCCGTCGCCCTCTGCCAGCGCGAGTGGAAACCCGGGGAACTCGGGCGGTCGCCAGGGCGGGAGTGATCACGCCCCTGATATCAGTCCGCCGGCCGGCAACCCGCCGGTATTCGGTCTGGCCCCGCTGGCCTTCGTGCCGTCCACCGCCAGCGCAGATGCGCACCAAGCTGCTACGGAGTCGGCCGGAATGCGAGTGCTGCACCTCAGCCACCTCCGGAGCGTGCGCCATCGGATCCGTCACAACCGGCGACGCCGTCGGCGCTCCGATCGACGAGGGTCGACTGACGGGAACGGCGGAA
>JAXDJY010000377.1:0-2956 GCA_034667445.1 Actinomycetota bacterium
CCACGGAGTCGCGGCGGTGCTGAGTGCCGCCGTGCTGAACTTCTTCCACACCTCGATGTGGATGAAGACGGCCCGGTCGGCGTACCGCTTCGCGAGCCGTGCCATCTCTTCCGTGCTGGGACCACAGACCTGGCTCTTGCAATACGCAGGCGTGGAGAACAGCAGCAGGATCGCTCGGTGAGCCGCGAGCGCCGCGCGGACCGACCAACGGTGCAGCTCCGGATCGGGGATGGGCGTACCCCCGCCGGCGCGAGAATCGATCTGCACCGCAGGCACAGCGCTGCCGATCGTTGGGTTGTCGACCGGGATCGCGCGTTGTCCGACCGCCGGGAAGGCCGGTGCCGCGACAACCGGGAACGTGGCGCTCACCCGAACCGGCCCCCCGCCGCCGGTGAGGGTCGCGGTCGCCGTCGCCGACCAGACGCCGACCGAGTCGAACAGCAGGTCGTCGGCGATATAGGCTCCCCGGGCCGCGCCGGGATCGGAGCGGACGGGACCGGTGCCGGCGGCGGGCGTGCCGGGAACGGGGAGGTAACGAGCAGTCACCGACCGGCGAGGATCCGGAACATCCGCACCGTCCGCACCCAGGTAGGCGAAGGACAACCCCACGGTGCCGAACACCACGGGCAGCGTCGCCGTTTCCTGGTTCTGCGTCAGGACCACTTCGAACCGCTGGGGTGCACCCACGGAGATGTCGGGGGTGGTCACTTCCAGCGTCCATCCGCCGGGGGCGGTGCCGTTCGGCGCGGGGGGTGGTGTCTGACACCCTGCGGTCACAACCGCCAACCCACTCACGACCCCGATCAACGCGACGGCTCTCCTCACCCGATGGCGCCCTCGAGGCGAAGGAGGAATGCACGACGTTCGTCGTGACCGCCGTACGCGCCGAGCGCCGGCCCGCTCCGAACAACGCGGTGACACGGAACGAACAGGTCGATCGGGCACCGAGCGAGGGCGCCACCGGCGGCGCGCGCAGCGCCCGGACGCCCGGCCTCAGCGGCGATGTCGCCGTACGTGCGGAGCTCGCCGTAGGGGACCGTGCAGGTGCGTTCGAGCACGGTTCGGGAGAAACCGGGTTCGAGATGCGTGAGGTCGACCGGCGTCTCGAAGCGCGTGAGCCGTCCGTCGAAATAGGCACGGAGTTCCCGGCGCGCCAGGCGTCCGGCAGCGCGCGCAGTCGTCATCGCTGCCCCGAGGCCTCGTGCGAAGGCGACGGGCTCCTCAGGGTCATCGGAAAGGAACGTCGCCACCACCCCCATCTCGCTCAGCACCACGGTCATCGGACCGAGCGGGGTGTCGGCCACGACCGGCGAGAGCATCAGACCGGCGGCCACGGGAAGGGACGTCCCGGTCCGGGTTCGGGATAGGTGCCGGCCTCCAGGACCGTTCTGGCGCGCCCGATCATCGCGTCGATCTCGGCCGGTTCGAGCAGCGCTGAGAATCCCTCGCGTACCGGTCCGGTGAGGAGCGCCCCGGCGAACCGCTCGACGTCGGCGAGTAGCGAGGCATCGATGGGTTCGTCGACGAACGTCCATATCACCGTGCGGAGCTTCGGCTCCTCGTTGAAGCACACCCCGTGGTCGATGAGCCAGATGGTCCCATCCGGGGCGAGGAGGCAGTGTCCACCCTTGCGGTCGGCGTTGTTGATCACCAGATCGAACACGGCGACCTTGCGGAACTCCTCCGATCGCTCGACCTCCATCGTGAAGAAGTGCTCGGCCGGGTCGAAGTCGATGAACATCTGAACCGATCCCACGCCGTGCGGCCCATCACGAACGAGCGTCGGGGGGACGTTCGGCCATCCGAGCTCGCGGCAGACCATGTACGCAGCTGCCTCCCGCCGGTGAAGCGTGCCCTCGGGGAAATCCCACAGCGGCGTTTCGCCTCGCTGCGGCTTGTAGACGGCGAGCAGACCTTCGTCGTCGTCCTCCTCACCGCTGTGAGCACGGGCGAGGAACGCGTAGTTCGACGAGTCGGGGAGGATGCCCAGGAGTTCGAGTTCGCCGTGAACGAGCGCCGGGGGGATGGCCGCGTCGATCACTCGTGCTTCGAGTGCCCGTTCATCGCGGGGCATGCGTGGCCCTCGGGCGACATCGGGTTCCCGCAGAACTGGCACAGTGGCCGCCCCCGCTCCACGACGGCCGAGCCGTACCGCGAGAACGCGAACATCTGTTCCCGGGTGGCCCACGCACGGATCACCTCGGGATCGGTGAACTCCGCCGCGCGAGGATCGTCTTCCTCGAGTTCGGGGACGAACTCCTCGACCTCCAGCAGGAAACGATCGCGATCTTGTTCGTAGCCGAGCGAGAGGCGCCCAGCCCGCCACCGGGGTTCGAACGGTTCCTCCAATGCCAGAGAGTCGTCCTGTGGTCCCAGCCCCGTCTCGAGGTCGAGGGTGGCCAGCAGTTCCAGCACCGACGCCGCGAGCAGTTGCACCTGCTGTTTCTCCACGATCACGGTGACGAGTTCGCTCCCTTTGATCTGCAGGTAGAACACGCGGGCGCCCGGCTCGCCGATGGCGTCCGTAGTGATGAGATCGACGCTCCCGAGGTCCATGACGCCTATCCTCGCAGGTTCTTCTTCTTGGGTCCGGGGACGGTGCTCGCCTCGACGGCCTCCTCCCACGGGGCGTCGACCTGCCCGGGCCCGAAGCGTCGCAAGCCGCCCACCGTGTCGTTCATGAGGAGCACGGCGGCTCGACCACCGCCGATCGCGACGACGGAAACCGACGCCGTATCGGCGGCCATCCGCTGGAACGCGTCGAGCGGGGCGCCGCTGTAGTGGTTCAAGAGGACGCGGACGATGTCGCCGTGCGTGGCCACCACGACCCGGCCCTGCCGATGTCGCCGGGCGATCCGTTCGACCTCGGCCACCACACGGTCCCGCGCTTCGACATAGCTCTCACCGTCGGGGAACCGGAACGTCGAGGGCGACGACTGCACTTCCTGCCAGGCTT
>JAXDJY010000378.1:0-3636 GCA_034667445.1 Actinomycetota bacterium
ACGTTGATGTGAACGCCATCTCCCTCCAGAAGCAGGAGCGTCGAACCAACGGCCTCCGTCGCCACCACAACCTCATGCAAGGCGATGCGTCCCACTTCGTCGGCAGTTCTCGCCTCTGCCAATGCGGCGGTGACCGCCTGCAACTGCCGGAGCCGCTCTTCGTGGAGTTTGCGCTCGGTTACATCGGCGGACACTCCGACCAAGCCACGCGGCGTGCCGTCGGGGCTCTTGACCGCTCGACCCCACCCTTCGATCCAATGGATCGATCCATCGGGCCAGATCACGCGGTGCTCGACCTTGTGGTCTCCTCCTGCCTTCATCGATGCAGCGGACGTTGCCGCTACTGCCTCTCGATCGGCGGGGTGCAGGAGCTCGAGATATGCCTCGTACGTACGAGGGAACGTCCCCCGTTCGAGTCCGTAGATCCGCTCGAGCGCACCGTCCCAGACGACCTCACCCGTTTGGGCGTTCCATGACCACGTACCTAACCCGCTGGCCTCAACGGCGAGACGGACGCGCTCATCGGCATCGAGACGGGAGGCCGCGTCGTCTTCGTGGGTGGGACCGTCCGGCAAGAAAAGATCCCTCCATCCGTGGAACAGCGGGTAGAGAGGGACGCTCTCACCAGTTGGTGCAAGTGTCCACCCGGGCGCCTGGAACGTCGCGGGGGAGGTAGGGGTCAGGGGTGCAACGACACCTGGGGTTCGGGTGGCTCTCCAACCGGTGGTTCCTGCGGAGGAGTCGGTTCGGGCGCGGGCGGTGGCGTCGGTGCCGGTGGTACGGGCGGCATCACCGCCCGACCGGTAGCCCCGCCAACAGATCGAGCGATCCACAACGTTCGAGCGCCAAGGGTATCCATCGACATCGTCACCTTACGCTCCCTTCCGGACGAAGTCTGCGATCGTGACGAGCTGCCGGTTCACTCGGAGGTCCGCGGTTCTGGGGCGCCCGAACCTCGGTGGGTGTGGCTTCGCGACCTCGTGTTCGGCGCACTGTTCCCGACGGTTGTAGATGGACAGCACGGTTGTGCAGTCCTTCTCGCGGCAGACCCGCCCAACCGGGAACGTTCGAGGACGGCTGCCGGCCGCCTGCCAGATGGCACGTCCTGCGATGGAGACATCGGCTGTTTGAGCGGCGACACGCATACCGGCCCTCCTTGGTCCATGGATCCGCCTCCCGCCGACCCTTGCGAAAGCGCTACCCCGCCGGAGTTCGGCCTAAACGCGAACCGAGTACCTGAAACTGGGGAGGATTAGACGGTGGGAGCGATGGGTACTCCTGTCGGCATGCGGGCGGCGGAGATCGGGCCGGGCGGCTCAGCGATCGATGCTGAACGCGATCGCGCCGCTGCCGTCCATCCGAACGTCGGGCAACAACGCCTGGATGAGCATCCACCGCGGCGCGTCCGCGGCCAACGGGATGCTCGGGCAGGTGAACCGAACCGCGGCATCGTCCCACGACACATCGATGGCGACCCCCGCAGGCTCATCGCTCCGAGCCTCGACCGCCGCCGCGCAGATCTCAGAGAGCGCGAGGCGAAGATCCTCCGTTCGCTCCGGATCCAACCCGAAGGTCTTCGCGACGGATCCACCGAACATCCGCGCGACGGAGAGGTAGGCAGCATCCGCCGGGATGCGCAGTCCCATCGTTTCCTGGACGCTCACCGGGGTTCGAGGTCCTCGACCGACGGCAGCATCGGGAAGACGCCATCAGCCATCCCGGTCAACGAAAGCACCTTGAGCGGAGATCCTCCGGCACCGACCAGCGCCAGTTCGCCCCCGCGCTCGCGAGCGCGCTTGAGCGACGCGACCAGCACGCCGAGTGCAGTCGAATCCATGAAGGACACGCGAGTGAGATCGATGCCGATGTGCGGGTGGTCCTGCTCGAGCGCGCCCGTGATGGCGTCGGTGAGTTCCGGCGATGAATGCAGATCCAGCTCACCCGCAGCCGAGATGACCGACCAGCCGTTGTGCGTGCTCGTCTCCATGACCAGATCCACAGAACCTCCTCGATGAGAAACTGGCATCGGCGGAACCGGAAGGTCACGCGCGAGCCCGCGACTAGTATGGGAAGGACTGCATGGTAGTTCCTGGCGAAATATCTGACGCTCCGGTCGCCTTGGTCATCCCGGCCGATGCGCAGTTCCTGCACGTATTGCGGACCCTCATCGCCGGCGTCGCCTCGATGCTGGACATCCCGTACGACACGCTCGACGATCAGCGGCTCGCGGTCGCAGAGGCGGCGAACTTCCTGCTCGGTCGCACGCCGGGATCCCCGACCCTCACCATGCGCCTCTGGCCTCGTCGCGACGAACTCATCGTCTCGCTGGAGGCGGAAGGCATCGGCCCGGCCGCAGCCGATCACGATGCGACGACCGGGTTCTCCTGGAACATCATCCAGCACCTGGCCGACGGGGTCGAGCAGAGCGAGCTTAACGGGCGCCATGGCATCACGATGAGATGGACGACGCTGCAACATCGCACGGCATGAGCGAGCCCGACCCAACCCCGAAGGCCGAGGCGTCCGCCGAAGAACCTGAGGTCCTTGCGCTGTTCGCCCGGCTGGCGGCCGATCCACAGGCGCGCGACGACTTGCTGGTTCGCTTCCAGCCGCTCTCGGAGTATCTGGCGCGCCGCTTCGCCGGCCGCGGCGAGGACGCCGACGATCTTGCCCAGGTGGCGAGCATCGGCCTGCTGAACGCGATCGACCGGTTCGATCCGGAACGGGGGGTGCGATTCTCGACCTACGCGGCCGCAACCATCGTGGGCGAACTCAAACGCCACTTCCGCGACAAACGGTGGGCGGTCCGCGTCCCTCGCCAGCTCCAGGAAACGGGTCTCCGCATCAACAAGACCATCCCCGAACTCACCCAGGAACTAGGACGATCGCCGACGGTGGGAGAGATCGCCGACCGTGTTGGGTCCACGCGTGAAGAGGTGCTCGAAGCGATGCAGGCGGCCGAGGCGTACTCGAGCGCGTCCCTGGACGCGCCGCTGGCGACGTCCGGCTTGACGGCGGCGGAGACCATCGGGGAGGCGGATCACGACATCGAGTTGCTGGGTGAAGGGTGGGCGTCGGTCGGCGAGGCCATCAAGGAACTCCCCGCCCGTGATCGCCAGGTGCTCTTCCTGCGGTTCTTCGAAGGCAGGACGCAGACCGAGATCGCCACGGAGATCGGTGTCTCGCAGATGCACGTGTCACGGATCCTCACGAGCACGCTCGCGACGCTGCGAGAGCGCCTGCGATGACGGCGAACACGGTGACCGTCGGCCGGTGGGAGGAGCGAGGATGAACACTCCGGTCGTGCGGCGTGAGTTCCCCCCCGATCCCGAGGCGGTGCCTGCAGCCCGCGCGGCGATCGAGGTCCTGCGGGCACAGGTCGCGCCCGACGTCTTCGAGGATCTCCGCCTGATGGTGAGCGAACTCGTCACGAATAGTCTGCGGCACGCGGACCTGCAGCCGAACGACCGGATCTCACTGACGGCCCAGATAGACGGACAGGTGGTCCGAGTGGAAGTCGACGATCCGGGCACCGGCTTCACACCGCCGCTTCGGAACGCATCCTCGCCCCCGACGTCCGGGTGGGGACTCGTGATCGTCGGACAGCTCGCGACCACATGGGGCGTGCGAGCCGAC
>JAXDJY010000379.1:0-9044 GCA_034667445.1 Actinomycetota bacterium
ATGAACGGCGTGATGATCGTGGCCTGGTTCGCCTCGGCGTAGGCCCTGGCTGCGCCGAGCATCGTCGCGTCCCACACCAACGGCGAGTTCGCGTTGATGAGGCTGAGGATGTACGTGCGCTCCTCCAGGGCGTCCTTGCCGAAGAGGATCCGCGCCATTTCGACGGTGTCCTGCGCGCGTTGCGGGTGCGTCACCGACCCCATGAACGGCTTGTCCGAATACCGCATGTGCGCGTACACCATGTCGTAGTGGCGCTTGTTCACGGGGAGGTCGACCGGCTCGCACACGGTTCCCCCCGAGTGGTGCAGCCAGGGCGTCATGTAGGCGAGCTTCACGAAGTTCCGGAAGTCCTCGATGGTGCCGTAGCGGCGTCCCTGCTCCACGTCCGTGACGAACGGCGAACCGTACGCCGGCGCCAGCACCGTCGCCATACCGCCGATCTGCACGTCGTGCTCGGGGTTGCGTGCGTGCTGGGTGAACTGACGCGGTGCGGTCGCCTGGACGATCTGCCGAGCCATGCCGCGTGGGAAATGGACGCGCTCCTCCTGCACATCGGCACCGGCGCCTTTGAGGAGCTCGAGCGCGTCGGGTGCACCTTTGAAGTCGATGCCGACCTGCTCCAAGATCGTGTCCGCGTTGTGTTCGATGGTCTGGAGCCCCTCTTCGTCCAAGACCTCGAACGGGGTCATCGTTCTCGTGATGTAGGGGAGACGATCGGGTGTGTGGGACGCGCGCACGGCGGCGCGGCCCGCGCGGCCGCCGGTCCGGCGTCGCGGTTCCTCGGTCATGGTGAGCTCCTTTCGGGAGAATCGAGGGTTCCGATGGGTTCCGTGCCTTCGGCAGGAGCCTGACGTTTGCGGCGGCGGGCACGACCCTGGGCCGGAGCGGCGGTCCGGGGGGTCGGCAGCGTGAGGGCGCCGGCGAGGCGAGGGTTGGACTCCGTACTGTGTGGGATGCCCATAGCCCCGACGAAGTGGGCCTGGAAACTGGGCTCGAGCGCGGTTTCGATCTTCTCGACCCGGCGAACCGCCTCTTCGATCTCGGTGCGGGCTGCCCGGTTCAGCAGCGCGATGCGGGCACCGGTCCCTGCAGCGTTGCCCGCGCTCGTCACGTTCGCCGGGTCGCAATCGGGCACCAGCCCCAGCACCAAGGCGTGGACGGGATCGATGTGCGCCCCGAACGCGCCGGCCAGGCGGATCCTTTCGACGGATGCGATCCCCAGGTGGTCCATGAGGAGCCGGCAGCCGGCGTAGAGCGCGGCCTTCGCGAGCTGGACCTGGCGGACGTCGTTCTGGGTGATAGCGAGGAGCCGTTCGCCCTCGTGGAGGATGTAGCTGAACGTCCGGCCCTCGGCGACGACACGGGGGGTTCGCGCGGCGAGCGCGCCGTCGATGACGCCGTCGGTCGTGATGATCCCGGCCAGGAACATCTCGGCGATCACCTCGATGATCCCCGACCCGCACACGCCGGTGATCGCCGGGCCGGCGGCGAACCCGGACTCGTCGGACCAGGCGTCGTTCCCGATCGCGCGGAACCGCGGCTCGAGGGTCTCAGGGTCGATACGGACGCGCTCGATGGCCCCCGGGGCGGCGCGTTGCCCGCAGCTGATCTGCGCCCCTTCGAACGCCGGCCCCGTAGGGCTGGATGCCGCGAGCAACCTGTCTCGGTTCCCCAACACGATCTCGGCGTTGGTCCCAACGTCGACGATGAGGTTCACGATCTCCTGGTCGTGGGGTGCCTCGGAGAGGATGACCCCGGCGGTGTCGGCGCCGACATGCCCGGCGATGCACGGCAGGAGATAGACACGCGCACCCGTGTTCGGCGCACGCAGCCCGAGCTCAGCGGCGGATCGGTGCACCGCCTCATCGGTCGCCAACGCGAACGGTGCTCCCCCCAACTCCGTGGGATCCAGACCGAGGAAAAGGTGATGCATGATCGGATTCCCGACCACTGTCAGCTCGAGTACGTCGGCAGGATCGGCGCCCGCCGCGTCGCACAGCTCCCCCACCAAGCCGTCGATGCACTCGCGGACCACGCGGGTGAGTTCGCCCTCTGCGCCCGGGTTCATCATCACGTAGCTGACCCGGCTCATGAGGTCCTCGCCGAAGCGGATCTGCGGGTTCATCACGCCTGCGCTGGAAAGCACCTCGCCGGTGTGGAGATCGCAGAGGTGCCCGGCCACGGTGGTCGAGCCGATGTCGAACGCGACCCCAAGCGTGACGTCGTGCAGGCCCGGCCACGCGGCGATGATGTCCGTCCCGTCGTGGACGGCGACGGTGATGGTCCACCCTCCCGTGCGGAGCGTTCGCTGGAGTCCCGTCAACACGTGCGGGTCGCAGCGGAGGCCGACGAGATCCCAATCACGCTCCAACGCCTGAGCCAGCCGCTCGAGGTCGCCGCTCGGGTCCGCCATGTCGGGCTCGCGCACCTCGACGTAGCGGAGGCGAACGACCGGGTCCACGTCGATGGAGTGCGCGTCGGCCTCTTTGCGAACCACCTGTTTGTGGATCTGGCTGTCGGGTGGGACATCCACCACGAGATCGCCGCAGATCTTCGCGTGGCACCCGAGCCGCCGGTTCTCGTCGAGTCCCGACCTCGACTTGAAGAGTTCCTCCGGAGCGCTGAACGCGGTGAGGTGGTCGGCCGCCGACGTGATCCCGTGCTTCGCGAACTCCCCGACGCTCACGACGATCTGGCAGCGCCCGCAGATCCCACGCCCTCCGCAGACCGAATCCAGATCCACCCCGAGCTTCCGAGCGGCGGAGAGCACGTCCGTTCCGTCGGCGAATGTTCCTCGCTTGCCCGAGGGGGTGAAGACGACGAGCGCCTCGCCCTCGGCCGTCACGGGCCCGGGGTCGTCTCCGGCTCGGCGCCAGAGCCGTCGGCGTGCGTCTCGGCCGCGCGACGACGTCCCTCGCGGCCCCCCCGGCGGCCGGTCGTGGCCGGTCCCGTCGGCTGTTCGCGATAGCGGGCGATCCAATGCATGCAATCGGGGTCGTTCCCCATCAACACGTCGGCCGCCATCACGGCCTGCCGGACCTCCTCATGGAGCGGGCTCGTGATCGCGCACGTCATGCCGTTTGCGATGGCCATCGCCAGGAACGCGCCGTTCAGGCCGTTGCGGTTCGGAAGTCCGAAGCTCACGTTCGACGCGCCACAGCCGCTGTTCACACCGAGTTCGTCGTGGAGACGCCGAACCAGCGCGAATACCTGGCGGCCGGCCGTTCCCATAGCGCCGATGGGCATGACGAGCGGGTCGACGACGATGTCGTCGGGTGAGATCCCGTGGTCGGCGGCACGATGCACGATCTTCTCCGCAACGGCGAAGCGCACGTCCGGATCCTCCGAGATCCCCGTCTCATCGTTCGTGATGGCGACCACCGCGGCCCCGTACCTCGCGACCAACGGGAGAACCGACTCCAGACGCTCGTCCTCGCCGGTAACCGAGTTCACCAACGGCTTCCCCACATAGGCGGCAAGCCCCGCCTCCAGCGCCGCCACGATCGAGGAGTCGATCGAGAGGGGCAGATCGGTCAACGACTGGACGAGCTTGATGGTCTCGGCCAAGATCGCGGGTTCGTCGGCCAATGGGATCCCGGCGTTCACGTCCAGCATGTGGGCACCCGCCGCGACCTGCGCGTGGGTGTCCGCGATCACCGTGGTGAAGTCGCCCGTCTTCATCTGCTCGGCGAGCTTCTTGCGCCCGGTGGGGTTGATCCGCTCGCCGATGATGACGAACGGGCGGCCCGAACCGATGACCACCTCCCGCGTCGCGGAACTGACGACGGTCCGCGCCACGGCCTATCCCTCCGCCTGTGGGCCGGCCGGCTCGCCCTCGCGGAGGCCGCCCGCGCGGATAGCGGACTGCAGCACGCCGTCGTCCCACTCTGCGACCACCTTGGTCGCTTCCGCGTCGACCTCTGCCTGCAGATCGTCGCCGCACTCGCGACGATGCATCGTCCAATGCTCGCCGTACTCGTCCGATCCAGTGAGCCCGGCGACCATGGCTGCCGCGTCGATCGCCTCCTGGAACTTCTCGGGGAGCAGCGTGCGGGCGGAGGTGCTCTGCGCCCCGCGCGCGAGGACCTGTGCGGGGATGTCACGCCACGTGATGACGGTCAGTTCAGCCATGCTGCGATGTCCTCCTCACGAAGCGGCCGCCCGCCGGGCGAGCACGAGGGCCTGCGCCGTCTCCGCCGCGACCGCGGCGTCGCGGCAGTATGCGTCCGCCCCGACGGCCTTGCCGAACTCCTCGTTCAGGGGCGCACCGCCGACCAGGACGATGTACTTGTCGCGAAGTCCCTTGGCCGTGAGTTCGTCGATCACGACCTTCATGTACGGCATCGTTGTGGTGAGGAGCGCGCTCATCCCCAAGATGTCGGGCTCGTGTTCTGCCAGCGCCTCCAGATAGTTCTCGACCGGGTTGTTGATCCCGATGTTGATGACCTCGAACCCGGCGCCCTCCAGCATCATCGCGGTGAGGTTCTTCCCGATGTCGTGGATGTCACCTTTCACGGTCCCGATGACGACCTTGCCGATCCGCTCGACGCCCGTTTCCGCCAGCAGCGGCCTGAGGATCACCATCCCCGCCTTCATGGCGTTCGCGGCCAGGAGCACCTCGGGCACGAACAGGATGCCGTCGCGGAAGTCGATCCCGACGATGCGCATGCCCTCCACCAAGGCTTCGTTCAAGACCTTGTCGGCGGACCAACCGCGTTCGAGGAGGAGGTTGGTCCCGGTGACGATCTCGGGGGCCAAGCCGTCGTAGAGATCGTCGTGCATCTGCGCCACGAGTTCGGGATCGGGGAGGGCCGACAGGTCGAGTTCTTCTTCGCTCATGGGTGCCTCATGCTTTCAGTCGTTCGCTCTTGGGGTCCCACAGGGGCTCGCTCGTGACGGTGGCGGCGTGTCGCACGCCGAAGTACTCGACCTCGACCGGCGTGCCTTCCTGGGCCGAGTCGGTGGGCAGGTAGCCATAGGCGATGCCCCGCCCGATGCTGTAGCCGTAGGCGGCACTCGTGACGTAACCGGCCACGCGCCCGCCGGACCAGATCGGCTCCTTGCCCATGACGACCGTCCGTGGGTCATCGATCGTGATGCAACACAGGCGTTCCGCCGGTCCGCCGCTCTCCCGGATCCGCTCCAGGGCCGCCTTGCCTTGGAAATCCTTGTCCCACTTGACCGCGAAGCCGAGGCCCGCCTCCAGCGGGTCGTGCTCGGCATTGATGTCCTGGCCCCACAGGCGGTAGCCCTTCTCCAAACGGAGCGAGTCGAACGCACCGCCGCCCGCGGCGATCAAGCCGCGCGGGGCGCCGGCCCGCCACAGGAGTTCCCAGGCCCGGTCCCCCATCGCGAACTGTCCGTAGAGCTCCCACCCGAGTTCGCCGGCGTAGCTGATGCGCTGGGCCCACACCGGGGTCACCTCGCCGATGTTCAGGTACCGCGCGGTCATGTACGGGAACGCCTCGTTCGAGATATCCGCGTCCGTGACGGCGGCCAGGATGTCGCGCGATCGCGGACCCCAGAGCCCGAGCGCGAACAACGACCCGGTTCGCTCGATGATGCGAACGTCCTCGCCGGGCCGGATCTGTGCGCGAAGCCACGCGAGGTCGTGCTGCCCGCTCCCGCCCCCGGTCACGATCCGGAAGAGTTCCTCCTCCTTACGGATCACCGTGAGGTCAAGCCGGATCCCACCCTTGGGGGTAAGCGCCGCCGTGTACACGATGGAACCGACTGGCCGGTCGATCCGGTTCACGAACACCCGCTCCAGGAACGCCAGCGCACCCGGCCCCGTCACGTCGAACTTCGCGAACGGGGTGATGTCGAATAAGCCCGCCGTCTCGCGCGTCGCCAGGTGCTCAGCACCCACCTCGGGCGACCAGCCGCGCGCAGCCCATCCACCCCGTCGCGCCCACTCGTACGTAACACCCCCGGCTAGATCGCGGTTGGCCCGGAACCACTGCGGCCGCTCCCAGCCGGCGCCGGTGAAGAACTCGGCTCCGAGCGCCTGGTGTCGAGCGAAGAAGGGCGTGAGCCGCAGCCCGCGCGGCTTCGCCGGTTGCTGGAGCGGATGGATGATGTCGTAGACCTCGCGGTATTGCTGCTTCCCGCGTTCCACCACGTAGGGCGCCGACGTCTGGAACGGGTAGAACCGGTTCGCGTCGGCCTCGGCAAGGTCGTAGGTGGGTTCGCCTTCGACCATCCACTCGGCCACCTGGCGGGCCATCCCGGCTGCGTGCGTGACCCACACCGCCTCGCACACCCATATCCCACGGACGGCCGCGCTCTCTCCCACCACCGAGCCACCGTCGGGAGTGAAGCTGAACATCCCGTTCAACGAACGGGAGGGGTCCGACGGGCGCATCCGGCCCTCGAGTGCGGGGAACATCCGGGCGGCCTCCGTCTCGCACAGGTCGAAGTCGCTCGCCGTCCACGACATGAGCGAGGGCATCGGGCCATCGCCGTGGCGCCTGATGGCCGGCTGCGGCGTCACGATCGGTTCGTGCCGGTAGTTGCCGACGCCGAAGTGATCGTCCCGCTGCCGGAAGTAGAGCGACATGTCCTGGTGACGGACGACGGGCTGCTGCATCCAGGTGTCGCCGTTGAGCGACGAGAGCTCGGGGACCGGATCGGTCCACACCAGTTGGTGTTGGACCGCCACGAGCGGGATCGGCACGCCCGCCATGGCGCCAACGGTCGGTCCCCAGAATCCCGCACAGATCAGTACCCGTTCGCACTCGACGGATCCTTGGTCGGTGTGAACCTCGTGAACGCGGTCGCCGCTGACGTCGAACCCCGTGACGGTGACGCCGCCCTCGAACGCGACGCCGGCGCCTTCGGCCTGGTGGGCGAGCTTCGTCACGATCTGCACACCTTTGGCGGCGCCGTCGGAGGGGACCCAGTAGGCCCCGAGGATGGTTCGCGGATCGAGCAGCGGACTCTTCTCCGCAGCCTCCGTCGGGGTGAGCAGTTCGGTGCCCTCAAGACCG
This sequence comes from Actinomycetota bacterium, assembly GCA_034667445.1. Classification (GTDB taxonomy): domain Bacteria; phylum Actinomycetota; class UBA4738; order UBA4738; family HRBIN12; genus JANXVR01. The sequence goes on from JAXDJY010000379.1 coordinate 6,990, forward strand.
TAGGAGTGTGCGAAGCCCTGGCGGCGTCTCAGTTCCTCCATGCGCTCCGGCGTGGTGGCGACCTCCAGTCCACCCGTCCCATACCAACACTGCTCTCCGTCCAGATCGACGCCGTCGTAGATGGCGACGGAATCCTGTGCGATCCGGCACATCGTGCGCGAGCCGTTCGTCTGGAAGATGATGCCGGGCGCGTGGGAGGTGGAACCGCCCGTCGCGAAGAGCGGGCCCTGATCCAGAACCAGCACGTCGGTCTCGCCGAGCTGCGACAGGTGATAGGCGGCACTGACGCCGACGATCCCGGCGCCGATGATCACCGTCTGGGCTCGGTTCCGCATGTTGTTCCTTCCGGTCACTCGCGAGGCCTGTCCCCAGATGGTCCGCTACCTGCGTTGCTCTCACAAGGCGTGAGTTGCGCCGTGGGCAACTGGGATCGAAGACCCGATCAGCCCAGGTTCAGCACCACGGTCTTGAGTTCGGTCAGACGCTCCATGCTGAACCGGCCGCCGACCCGTCCCACGCCGCTCATCGAGCCCGTCCCGCCGCCGAAGGGCAGGTGCGATTCCCAATAGTTGGTGCCTTCGTTCACGTTGACCCAGCCTGCGCGAACCGCCTCGGCGTAGCGGAGGCCCCGGCCCAGATCCTTCGTGAAGACCGCCGACAGCAGGCCGTAGGGAGATCCGTTCACCAGGTCGATGGCGTGCTGTTCGTTCTGGATCACACTGACCGGCGCCACCGGACCGAAGGTCTCCTCCCGCGCGACCTCCATGTCGTCGGTCACGCCGTCCAGCACGGTGGCCTCGTAGAAGAGCTGGCTCCCGAGTTCGGGCACGCGGGCGCCGCCCGTGATGACGCGCGCGCCGGCGTCTCGAGCCTGGTTCACGTGCCGCTCGGTCTTGTCGGCGGTCGCGGCGTTGTTCACCGGACCCATCGTGGTGGCCTCATCGAACGGCGACCCGAGATGGATCCGGGACTTCACCGCTGCCGTAAGCGTCTCGAGGTAGTGATCCTTCACGTCTTCGTGCACCAGGATCCGCTCGCCGGCCGTGCAGCTCTGCCCCGCGTTCAGGAAGCACGCGGTGAGCGTCGCCTCGACGGCTGCGTCGATGTCGGCGTCCTCCAGGATCACCAACGGCCCGTTACCGCCCATCTCCAGGAGGAGATCCTTCCCGGCGGCGCGCGAGGCGACCGTCAGCCCCGTCGCGATCGAACCGATGAACCCGACGGCCTGCGTCCCGGGATTCGCCGCGATCTCGTCGCCGACGACGGCCCCGGGACCCGTGACCATATTGACCACGCCGGCCGGCAGATCGGCGTCCTCTACCACCTCGGCGAACCGCGCTGCACAAACGCTGGTAGATGGCGCGGGTGCCCACACCACGGCGTTCCCGTACGCGATCGCCGGGGCGAGGATCTCCCCCGGCATCGTGTAGGGCCAGTTCCACGGACTGATGACGCTCACCACACCGCGCGGGACTCGGTAGAGCAGGACGCGCTTGTTCGCATCCACCGACGGAGGCAGCAGACCCTCCATCCTCGTAGCGTCGGCGGCGGCCATCTCGAAGTACGCGATCAGCTCCTCGACCTCGTCGCGCGCCTCCGCGGCCAGGGGTTTTCCCTGATCGAGCGCCAAGGCCTGCGCGAGATCCTCGCGCCGGGCGTCGATGGCCTGCATGACACGCTTCATCGCCGCCGCCCGGTCGAACGCGCTGAGACGGGCCCAGCCCGGCGCGGCCGCGTTCGCCGCGTCGATCGCCCGCTGCGCGTCGGCCCGGGTGCCCTCGGCAACCGTCCCGATCACCTCACCGGTGGACGGGCTCGTGGCATCGAAGGTGGCACCGCCTTCGGCGTCGGTCCAGCGGCCGCCGATGTAGAGCTGTACGCGTTCGCTCAACGTCGTCTCCAAGGGACGCGGAGGGCGGCCCTCGCGGGCCGCCCCGGCGTCATCGATGGTTCGTTATGTCTGCGCTGCCAGACCGGCGTCCACCCACGGCTGCCACACCGAGGGGTTCGCGTCGATCCATTTCTGCGCGGCGGCGTCGTCCTTCATCCCATTGC
>JAXDJY010000380.1:0-4530 GCA_034667445.1 Actinomycetota bacterium
GGCACCCGGGGCGCCGCCGTAGACACCCGATGACCGGGATCGCCTGACGTGGCAACCCCGGTTGCCGCATCCGACCTCGCCGCTCGAACGGACCGGACGTTCGCCGTCCTCGCGGCCTATGTGAAGCTCACGAAACCGAGGATCATCGAACTGCTTCTGATCACCACGGTCCCGGCGATGTTCCTTGCCGCATCCGGGGTTCCGAAGCTGAGCCTCGTCGTTGCCACCTTGATCGGGGGAACCGGGGCCGCCGGTGGCGCCAACGCCATCAATCAGTATCTCGATCGCGATATCGACCAGCTCATGCGTCGGACGAAGCACCGGCCCCTTCCCGAGCACACGATCCCTCCCGCCAACGCACTCGTCTTCGGTCTTGCGCTTGCGGTTGGGTCCTTCGCCTTCCTCGCCTTCACGACGGGACTGCTGGCGGCGTGGTTGGCTCTTTCCGCCGTCGCGTTCTACGCCGTCATCTACACGATGTGGCTCAAGCGACGGACCGTGCAGAACATCGTGGTTGGGGGGGCGGCCGGCGCGGTGCCGGTCCTCGTTGGATGGGCCGCGGTCACGGGCCGAGTGGGGGCGCCGGCGTTGGGCCTATTCGCGATCGTCTTCCTCTGGACGCCGCCGCATTTCTGGGCGCTGTCGCTCGTGTATCGGGAGGATTACGCAGCCGCCGGAGTGCCGATGCTTCCGGTAGTGGTTGGCGTCGACCGAACCGTTCGCCAGATGTGGTGGTACGCAGTTGTGCTTGTTGCAGCCACTCTGCTCTTCGTACCGATCGGCCGGATGGGGTTCACCTACGATGCTGCCGCTGCGGGGCTCGGTGCGTGGTTCCTTCTCAGCATCTGGAAGCTGCGAAGAGCCGTCTCCCACCGGCGGGCGATGCAGGTCTTCAGGGTCTCGATCGGCTACCTGACGTTGCTCTTCGCTGCGGTTGCGCTCGATGCCTTCCTGCGGCGGGCAGTGTAAGAGAGCCCCTCTCTTGCCGCCTCTGGGCTTCACGGGGTTGGAGAGATCAGGCTTGATCGATGCTTGGCGCAGCCTCGCCGCCGGAAGCGCCCGCCGTGTTCGCCAGCAACCCGCGACTCGATGTGACGGATTCGGCCACGTCGACGAGTTTGCGTTGGGTGCGGCGCGCGTGATCCCGCAGCATGTTGAACGCCTGTTGTTCGTCGATCGAGTGGCGTTCCATCAAGATCCCCTTCGCCCGCTCCGTGATCGCGCGTCGCCCGAATGCCCCCTGCAGGGCGTGGTATTCGGCGAACCGGCGAAGGGCGATATCGATCGAACTCTGTAGCAGGTCGGCGCGGCCCTCTCCGTGCACGATGTGGGCGAAGATACCGAGCCTGGCCGCCTCGTCGACGAACGCTTCGTCCTCCACGTTCAAGATGGCGATGACGGGGCACTCAGCGTCGCGAACGATCTCGGCGATCGTCGAGAGTGCGTCGTCCGAACTCTCGCCGACGATCACGAGCGCGACATCGGGGAGTTCACTGGCGGTGGCCGGAGCTACCCCGGCGAGGTCGGGCTGCTTCCCGATGACCTCGTAGCCGAGCGTTGTCACGGTGTCGGCGACGCGGCCGAGCAGCGGAGTCGAACCATCCGCGATGAGCACCCGTAACGAGGACTTGGGTTTTTCTGATTCCACGTAGGATTCCTCCAGCGCGGCTGCGGGCGGCCCTTCTTCCGCCGTGACCGCCCCTTTGGGTGTACGATACCCCAGACCGCCCAAATGAGATGTAGGCGGTTCCATCCCGGCCCGGACCCCTGGTCGAATGCCGTCGCTCGATCCGTCGGAGCGACCCAGACCCGGAGGCCCTCGTGGCGTTCTCCCCGCTTCCGCTCACCGGTCCGTTCCAGGTTGGTGCCGAACGTGGTGCGAACGGGCTCCATGTCGCGCTGGCCGGCGAACTCGATCTTCTGACCGTCCCATTACTCACCTACGAGCTGGACCTGGACCCGGAGGTAGGCCCGGTCATCGTTGACCTCGCGGAACTTAGCTTCATCGATTTCAGCGGGCTGGCCGTCTTCGTGGCGGCCGCCGAACGGGCCGAGCGCCGTGGTCGTCCCTTCAAGATCGTCAATCCCACCCCGCGCGTCCGCCGCGTCTTCGAACTTACGGGAGCCGATCACCTCCTCGCGACGAACGCTCAGGGCGAGTGAGGTCGCGATGACCGGATGGCACAAACGAGAGGTGACGAACGAAACCGACTCGCGTGAGATCAACGAGATCGCGAACAACAACCTCGATCATCTCGACCAGCATGCGACGATCAACTTCGTCTGCGAGTGCAGCGACGTTCGGTGCAAAACGGCAGTCTCGATGACGCCAGCGGAGTACGAAAGCGTTCGCGCCGACGGTGCCTCTTTCGCGCTCGCGCGGAACCACGAGAACCCCGAGATCGACATGTTGATCTCCGAGGGCCCGCGCTTCACGGTTATCCAGAAGCTTCCGGGCCCCGCGGCCCGGCAAGCCATCGCATCGGATCCGCGGAGGATCCCGAAGACCGCTTGAGCCTCGGGCCTACTCGGGGGCCAGGCTCATCTTGTAGACCTCAACGCCGTCCTCGGTGTTCCGCAGGATCACGTCCGCGGTACCGCCTGTCGCCAGCGGCTGCCAGTTCTCGGCGAACCACGATTCCGCAGCTTCCTGTGTGTCGAAGGGCTCAGACGTGCCCGTTTCCGCGCCCTCCGCGTTCAGGTATGCCCACTCGATCATGTCCCGTTCCCTCTGTCGGCGGTTGCGCGGATGCTATCCCGCTAAGAGCTGGATGGACGACCGTATCGCGCCATGATTTCCCTGAGTCGATCGTGGTCCAAGGCGTGCGCGGTGATGCCGTCGCGCCCGACCATCGTATCCGCGGCGATCAGGGCGTTGAGGATGGCTTCCTCGGTCGCTTCGATCGCGCTCCAGAAGAGGTCGGTCATCGAGCCTTCGGGAACCATCCGCACCTCCAACGGCTCGTTGGACCCTTCGACCTTGTAGCTCTCGAACCGGCCCGCGTTCCCGTTGGCGAACGCGAGGATGAGGTCGCCGCTCGAATGCTCGGCCCCGCCCCCGGCGCGCGCGATTCCAAGCGAAGCCCGTTGCGCCAGGCGCTCGCATTGATGGGGCAGGAGTGGCGCATCGGTGGCCAGGATGACGATGATCGATCCGCTCCCTGCCGCGGCAACCTGTTCCTCCTGCTCCCACGGGGAAGGCACGAGGGCAAGCCCCAGTTCGCGGCCCACGGGCACCCCGTCCACGGTGAGACGTTCCCTGTGGCCGTGGTTCGCCTGGACGAGGGCGCCGACGGTCCAACCTCCGTTGGTTCGGGACGCCGTGCCCGTGCCCCCTTTGAATTCGTGGCAGACCATCCCCGTTCCACCGCCGACGTTGCCCTCGGCGACGGGCCCGTCCGTCGCTGCCGCGAGGGCGGCGTGGACATGTTCGGGCCGAACATGGAAGCCGTTGATGTCGTTAAGCGTTCCGTCGTAGGTCTCTCCGACCACCGGTAGGCTCCAGAACGCCGCCGAGGTCCGACCGTGGCGTTGGACGTCGGCGGCGACGAGGGCGTCGCGCACGACCCCGACGCTGTGGGTATTCGTGATCGCGACGGGAGTGGTGAGCTGGCCGGATTCCCGGATCCACTCAAGACCCGTCAGCTCACCGTTGCCGTTTAGGCGGTGACAGCCGGCGAAGACCGGCGCGTCGGCGATGTCGGGATGAGGGACGATCACGGTCACGCCCGTTCGGATCGGCCCTTGGCCGACCATGAGAGGACCTTCACCCTGCACCAGTGTGGTCATTCCGACGCGCACCCCGGTGACGTCGGTGATGGCATTGAGCGGGCCCGGCGGGAGGAGCCCGACGGTCAAGCCGAGGTCGCGATAGCGGGGGCGATGCTCACTCATCGAACGTGAGGGTATCGCGGACCGCTCCGGGTAGCCTGGCCGGATGCGTGTCATCTCAACCGTGGACGAACTGCCGCCGGACGCGGTGAAGGAGGCACTGGTCGGACTACCGCGCGCGGACGGCTATGACCTCGTGGTGAAGCCGCTCCGCTACCGGGAGAAGCCGCACCTCGCCGCCCTCACCGAGTTCGACGAGCGCCGCATCACGATCCAGATCCCCGAACCGTTCTTCCCGTTCGGCGAAGTGATCCCTCACGGGGCTAAACGGCGGCCGGGTGCCGGGAAGATGCGGTTCATCTGGCTGACGGAGGGGATCACCTTCCGGACGCGGCGCGAGGTGCTCCGTTTCCTGTACTGCCATGAGTGGATGCACTGGTACCTGAAAGAAGAGCTGGGCCGGAGATCGCACGCAGAAACGACGTGCGACCGGTTCGCGCTGCGCAATTACCGACGGCGCACGGTGACAATCGCCGACGCGCACGCGGCGCTCTCCCCCGACGGGAGGCGAACCTAGCCGTCGTCCCCAGCGACGCCGATGGCGCTCTCCAGGACCTGACGGAACTGAGCGATGCGGATCTGCTGTCGCTCGGGCTGGCCCTTGAACCGGTGGAAGAGACCGGGGTCCAGCTCCTCGGT
>JAXDJY010000381.1:0-3631 GCA_034667445.1 Actinomycetota bacterium
AACCCGGTGCTGCGGATCGGCGATCAGATCGTGGAACCCATACGGCTCCACGAGCCCGAAACATCTCGCGCCGACGCGGAGGCGCGCGCGCGCGAGTTGCTCGAAGGAGTCGGCATCCCGGCCGACCGCGCACGGGACTACCCGCACGAGCTGTCGGGGGGTATGCGACAGCGGGTGATGATCGCGATGTCCCTGGCGTGCCGCCCCGATCTGGTCATCGCGGACGAACCCGTCACCGCGCTTGATGTGATGACGCAGGCGCAGATCCTCGAACTCCTCCGCGGTTTGCGTGAACGCATGAACCTCTCGATGATCCTCATCTCGCACGATCTCTCCGTGCTCGCGGAGACGTGTGACCGTGTTGCCATCATGTACGCGGGCAAGCTGGTCGAAGAAGGTCCCGTGGCGTCGCTGTTCCCCCACGCCGGCGGCGGCGGGCCGGCGCATCCGTATACGAAGGGACTTCTCGAGGCTTTCCCCAACATCCGAGGGGAGCGCCGGTTCGTCGATGGGATGCCCGGGTATCCGCCGGATCTGGCCTCCCCGCCTCCGGGCTGCCGGTTCTACGAGCGCTGTCCCGTGCATATCGACCGGTGCCTCACCGAAGAGCCGCAACTGCGGGCAGTGGCGACCGGCCAGCAGGCCGCCTGTCACCTGGTGGGGGATCCGACGTGACCGGGCCGCAGGTCGCGCCGGTCCTACAGGTCGAGGACCTTCATGTGACCTACCGGGCCCGTTCCCGCCGGAGGAAGCCGGTGCTGGCCGTCGACGGTGTCTCCTTCGAGATCAGGCCGGGAGAGGTGCTCGCCCTGGTCGGTGAGTCCGGCTGCGGGAAGACCTCGATCGCCAGAGCGGTCATGCGGTTGCTCGAGCCGAGCGGTGGGACGATCGTGTTCAACGGAACGGACATCACCGCCTTGAAGAACCGCGCGCTGCGCCCGCTTCGCTCAGGCATCCAGATGGTGTTCCAAGACCCGTACGAATCCCTTGATCCCCGGCAGACGGTCTTCGATCTGGTGGCAGAGCCGCTCTCGATACACCGGCGTCTGCGCGGGCGCGCTGAACGGCGCGAGGCCGTGTTCCGGGCGTTGGAGCGGGCGGGCTTGCATCCCGCAGAGGAGATCGCGCGGCGCTATCCCCATCACCTTTCCGGCGGTCAGCGTCAGCGCGTGGCCATCGCCGCGGCCATGGTCCTCGAGCCGAGCGTGGTGGTGGCCGACGAACCTGTCTCCATGTTGGATGTGTCACTCCGGGCGGGGATCTTGCGCCTCATGCTGGAGCTGCGTGAACAACGCGATCTCGCCTACCTCTTCATCACGCACGATCTTTCCCTCGCGTGGGTGGTCGCCGACCGCATCGCGGTGGTCTATCTGGGCCGTATCGTCGAGATCGGGCCATCGGCCGAAGTCATCGGTTCGCCGAGGCATCCCTACACCAAGGCCCTGGTGTCGGTCATCCCTGTACCTGAGGCCGGCGCCGCGGCCGATCAGATCGTGCTTGTAGGGGAGACCCCGTCGGCCCGGGCAGTGCCAGCCGGATGCCGGTTCCACCCTCGATGCTGGAAGTATGAACAGCTGGGTCGCCCGGAGATCTGCGTGACGCAGGACCCCGCACTCACGGGAGAGCGCCACCGTGGCGCGTGCCATTTCTTGCTCGACCAGGACGCGTCCGCGAACCTGGAGGTCGAACCGCAGGGAGATCCCGCATGAGTGTCACACCGGCCTCGGCCACCTCGCTCCTCACGCATCTCGTACAGATCGAATCCGTGACGCCGTGGCTCATCCCCGACGGGAGCGGCGAACGCGCTATCGGTGATGCCGTCACGGCCTGGCTTTCAGACCTGCCGGTGGAGGTGTCCTTCGACGAGCTGGGACCCGGCAGGGGAAACCTCATCGCGAGGCTCAAGGGCAGCGGCGACGGGCCAACGCTCTGCATCAACGCGCACGCGGATACCGTCGGCTATGCCAACTGGGCGGACCGGGCTCTGCACCCGTGGATAGACGGCGATCGCATGTACGGCCTCGGGGTCGCCGACGACAAGAGTGGCTGCGTCGCTGCGTTACTCGCGCTTCGCGAGCTGGTGGAGGGCGGCGTGCAGATGCGCGGGGACCTCCTCCTAGCTCTCGTGGCAGACGAGGAGGGCGTATCGATCGGTACGGAGGACCTGGTGCGTCGATACGAGATCGACGCCGCCATCGTGGTCGAGCCGGACGCTTTGCCGCAGGTGATCGTTGAGCATCAAGGGTTCGGATGGATCGATGTGATCGTGCACGGCAAGGCGGCGCATGGCTCTGCCCCGCAGGACGGTATCGACGCTATCGTCCACATGGCGGAAGTAGTTCGGCGTCTGCATCTGCGCGACCGCGACGTGTTCTCGAAGACGGCGGATCTACGCAACGGACGCACGGTGTTCCACACCGGAACCCTCCAAGGTGGGACCGACTACGCCACCTATCCCAGCAGGGCCGTGCTCGGGATCGAGATCGGGACGCAGCCGGGGGAACATCTCTCCGATCGGGTGCGAGAGATCGAAGAAACCTTCGGCGAGATCGCAGCGGAACGCCCCGACTTCCGCGGTGAGGTCGTGGTGCAGCTCGATCGCGAGCCGTTCGTCGCGCAGGGACACGAGGTCCTATTGGGGGCGCTCGATGCCGCCGCGGCCGAGGTGCTCGGCACGCCATTCGAGCAGATCGGGCTCAACGCATGGACCGACGCCGCGCTCATGCAGGCGGCCGGGATCCCGACCGTGCTCCTCGGCTCCGCGGGCGGGAACTTCCACGCTCCCAACGAATGGGCATCCATCAGCGAACTCGTCTCCCTGACGCAGATCCTTCGGGACGCGATCCCGCGCTTCTGCGGGACCGACTAACTGCCTGCCGCGGGAGCCGGGTCACCGGCCAGGATGCGCGCTCTGGCGAGCTGGCGGTACAGCGCCGCACGGACATCTGCGAGCACCGCGTCGATATCACCGGGATGTGCCACGTCGCCGTGCGCATACATCGGTTCACCCACGGATATCCCGAGCACGGGGCGGTGCCACAAGGTCGACCAGATGATGTCGTCGCGCGGCCACCGTTCGTGGGTTCCCCAGATACCGACCGGCAGCATCGGTGCGCCGCTCGGGAGTGCGATCCGCGCCACCCCGCTGTGGATCCGTTGTAGTTCGCCGCTCGCGGCGTGATCGGAGATCCTCCCCTCCGGCGCCAGTGCCGCAACCGCGCCGCCACGTACAGTCTCGACGGCCTCGTCCAGCGCAGCGGCATCCCCGGTGCCCCGGCGAACCGGGATCTGGTCGTAGGCCCGCATGATCCGGCCCCAGACGGGGTGGGCGAACACCTCGGACGCCACCAGGAACCTGATCTCCCGCCGGGTTCGGGATGCGATAACACCGGCCAGGCAGGGGCCGTCCAAGACGCTCACATGGTTGAACATCAAGATCACGGGCCCCTGCGCCGGGATCCGGTCGATCCCCCCAACCCGGACCCTGAAGAAGAACCGGATCATCGGCATCACGATGGGAACGGCCATCCGCCACCAGCGATTGAACTCGGACCCCTGCACGCGCGGATGGTACCGGTTCCTCTTTCTCCGCGAACCAGTGCCGGACGTTGCGCTGCGTGCGGTGTCTTGC
>JAXDJY010000382.1:0-3649 GCA_034667445.1 Actinomycetota bacterium
CAAGCGGCTCGCGACCGAGGACACGCTCAGTCAGGTCGCCACCGAACTGAAGTACGCGAAGCTCGAGGATCTCTATGTGGCGCTCGGTGAGGGCCACGTCTCTCCGCAGTCGGTGGTGGCGCGCATCTCCCGGTTGCTCACCGGCCATTCCGAAGAGAACGTCACCGAGGTGCCGCTCGCCCGCCCGGTGAAGATCGGCGGGAGCCGGGACGTGGGCCAGGGCGTCGTGGTGAAAGGTCTGCCCGATGTGTGGGTCCGGCTCTCCCGGTGCTGCACCCCCGTGCCGGGGGACGAGATCATGGGGTTCGTCACCAAGGGCCAAGGCGTCAGCGTGCACCGGACCGACTGCCCCAACGTGGCGTCGCTCCGTAAGGCCCCGGAGCGGGTCATCGAGGTCACGTGGTCCGAGGGCAAGTCGACCTCGTTCACCGTGGCCATCCAGGTCGAGGCCCTTGACCGGACCAGGCTGCTCTCCGATGTGGCGACGGTTCTGTCCGACAGCCACGTGAACATCCTCGGCGCCAACTCGTCCACGGGGCGTGACCGCATCACGCGTCTCCGATTCACGTTCGAGATGGCGGATATCGCGCACCTGTCGAGCGTTCTCGCCGCGGTGAAGCGGGTCGAGGGCGTCTACGACACGTACCGGGTCGTGCCGAGCTAGGTGCGTTCGCTGTCATGCGGGTAGTGCTCCAACGGGTGTCTCGCGCGTCCGTGCATGTTGCGGGGGAGCGGGTCGCCGAGATCGCCCGCGGTTTCCTACTCCTTGTTGGCGTCGGGGCCGGGGATCCACCCGGCGAAGAGGCGCGGTTGGCGCAGAAGATCGCGAACCTACGGGTCTTCTCCGACGATGCCGGGAAGATGAACCTGGCCCTGTCCGATGTCGGCGGCGAGGCCTTGGTTGTGAGTCAGTTCACGCTGTACGGCGATATCCGCAAGGGGCGCCGGCCGTCGTGGACGGCCGCCGAGGATCCGGCCATCGCCGCCGGTCGCGTCGAAGCGTTCGCCGGTGCTCTGGAGAACCTCGGTGTGCGCGTCCAGCGGGGTGTCTTCGGCGCCGACATGCAGGTGGACCTCGAGAACGACGGCCCGGTGACGCTCCTGATCGATGCGGCCGATCTCCCGTAAGAAGTGGCTGCTCGCACCGCCGGTAAGATGGGCGCTTCATGGACATCGACGTCTTCGACCAGAACCCATGGGGCACGAACTATTGGATCCTGTCCTCCGTTGTGAGCGATCAGGTCGTGATCATCGATCTCGGGTTCGCTGCTGCGGAGATCTTCGGACGCCTCGAGTCCCACGGGAAGCAGCTTGCCGCGATCGTCTTGACCCACGCCCACGTCGATCACGCCCGTGAGGCGGGGATACTTGCAGGGGAAGATGTTCCGGTCTACATCCACGAAGCGGACGCCATCGCTTTCAGCGATATCGACGCCTGGAACCCGGGGTTCGGCAACCCGCTCGAGCCCGTGGCCGACCTTCGAACGCTCTCCCATGGTCAGGTCTTGGACTTCGACGGTTTCTCCTTGGAAACCGTCCACACGCCGGGCCACACGCCGGGCCATTGCTCGTTCCTGACCGACGCACTCCTCTTCTCCGGGGACCTCGTGTTCGCGGGTTCGGTCGGTCGAACCGACTTCCCGAACGGGGACGCCGACGCGATGCGCGAGAGCCTCGCCTGGTTCCTCACGCTGTCCGACGAGATGCCTGTCTATCCGGGTCACGGACCGACCACCACGGTGGGCCGTGAGCGCACCGCGAACCCGTTCCTCCAGGGACAGGAGGTCTGACGTGGAGCTCGCGCCGCCGCGAGGTACGCAGGACCTCCTGCCTCCGCGAGCCGAGTCGATGCTCGGCCTCTACGAAGCCGCCCATCGCTCGGCGCGGCTCTTCGGCTTCCGGTACCTGGAGACCCCGATGTTCGAGCACACGGAGCTGTTCGCGAGGGCGGCGGGCGATACCTCGGACGTCGTGACCAAGGAGATGTACACGTTCCTGGACAAAGGGGATCGATCCATCACCTTGCGCCCGGAAACCACCGCGTCGGTGGTACGCGCCTACCTCACGAACGCGCACGATCTCCCGTCGCCCTTCAAGGGCTACTACATCGGTTCCCAGTTCCGTCACGGACGTCCGCAGGCCGCGAGACTGCGAGAGCTCCGCCAGTTCGGCGTGGAGGTCATCGGCGTCGGAACGCCTGAGGCCGACGTCGAGGTCATCGGGCTCTGCGCCGGGTACCTGCGGGACCGCAGCCTCACCACGACGCTGCTCGTGAACTCGATCGGTGACGGGGTATGCCGGCCGGCCTACCGGCAACTCCTCATCGAGCACCTTGAGCCCCACCGCGACGAGCTGTGCGAGGACTGTCAGCAACGTTTGCAGTCCAACCCCCTTCGCATCTTGGATTGCAAGGTGGACGGGAAGAGGCCGTTCGTCTTGTCGGCGCCGCTCATCAGCGACCACCTCTGCGATCCGTGCCGCGAGCATTTCGCCGGGGTGCGATCGGGCCTGGAGCGCGCCGGCATCTCCTACGAGCACGACGCACGACTCGTCCGGGGCCTGGATTACTACACGCGGACCGCATTCGAGTTCTTGTCGCCCGCGCTCCCGGAGGCCGCGGCCACGGTGGTCGGCGGCGGCCGTTACGACGGGCTCGCCGAGGTGCTCGGCGGACCCTCGACGCCGGGCGTCGGGTTCGCGATGGGTCTCGACCGCGTGCTGCTCGCCATGGAGGGGGAGGGGGTCGACATCCCTGCCACGCGCGGGCTCCACTGTTTCGTGGTGGCGGTCGGCGAGGACGCGCGCGCCGCCGCCGCCGCGTTCGTGTCCGAGCTCAGGGACGCTGGACTCGCGGCCGCCGGTGCGCTCGAGGACCGACCGATGAAAGCCCAGATGAAGATGGCCGACCGCGCCGAGGCAGCCTTCGTCGCGATCATCGGGGAGCGAGAGCAGGCCGAGGGCGCCATCACGCTCAAGCGGATGGCCGACGGGATCCAGAAGACCGTCCCCGCGAACGATGCCGTAGGGTGGCTCACCCGCCTCGATGACTGGACCCAGTGACATGCGAACCACGATGCGAACGCACGCCTGCGGCGACCTTCGCGAGAGCGACGACGCTACGGATGTCGAACTCTGCGGCTGGGTCGCGCATCGGCGCGATCACGGGGGAGTCACCTTCATCGATCTGCGCGACCGCGAGGGTGTGGTGCAGGTCGTCTTCCACCCGACCGAGGCGCCCCAGGCGCATGCCGCCGCGCAGCGGCTCGGCGCGGAGGACGTCGTCCGGATCACGGGTACGGTTCGGTCGCGGCCGGAGGGCATGCGGAACGCCGCACTCCCCACTGGCGGGATCGAGGTTGCCGCCGCCGCTCTCGAGGTGCTTGCCAGCGCCGAGACCCCCCCGTTCCAGATCGAAGACTTCACCGAAGCGAACGAGATGCTTCGGCTCAAGTACCGCTACCTGGACCTTCGGCGCCCGGAGATGACCAAACGCATGCGCTTGCGTCACGACGTGAGCCGGATCACTCGCTCCTACCTCGACGAGCGCGGATTCGTCGAAGTGGAGACGCCCATCCTGACCCGCTCCACTCCCGAAGGCGCGCGCGACTTCCTGGTGCCCTCCCGCCTGTCGAAAGGTTCGTTCTACGCG
>JAXDJY010000383.1:0-3459 GCA_034667445.1 Actinomycetota bacterium
TGGTTCGACGTCGTGACCTCCCGGCCCTCGGGCCGAGGGCTCGCGATCCTCGAGGCCGTCCTGGTCGAACTTCCGCTCGCCGCCTTCTGCCTATGGATCGCGGTTCGCACCGAGCGGGCGATCGAGAGCGCAGCCGACCTTCGCGCGTTCGGCCGCCGCCTCCGCCGCCTGGCGCCCGACGACGCTGGAGATCCGCCGGACATTCCGGGGTGACTCGGCCCCGGGAAGGTCGCTTCGACGTGACGACCGAGTAGGGGAGGGGGCGAAGTCGCGCATCGCGCGGGCGTGTGGTGGCATCCTGCCGGACAGCATGGGCCCCGAGTATCCCTCAGGCCGCGTCGTCCGGGAAATCGGCGGCGGCGGGCCCAGATCAGGTGGCTGCGATCGTTCGCCTCCCCGAGAGGACCCGCTCGCAGGGGCCGCTGCTGGGGTGCACAACGCGGATAACGGTATCCCGTTCGATCTTGATGTCCAAATGGTACCCGCCGTGTGCCGCGGTCATCACCATCGGATCCGCTACCCCTCTCGGTCGAAGGATGTGCAGCGTGACGCTTTGTGTGGCGATGCAATCGGGATCGATCGACCACAGGCGTCCCGAGATCCGGGCACGCGAGCCGGTGGCAACCTGCGTGGGCGAAGCGATCGTCAGCCGTCTGCCGAGCTGTCCGTAGCGGTTGTCGCCCCAGCAGTCGGTGTCCCCCGCTGAGGTGAGCGCGCACGTGTGGTAGCTGCCCGCCGAGACCTCGACGTACGGACCCGATTGGTTCTCGGCTTGGCCGAAGTCGTTGCGTCCCCAGCACTCGACAGATCCGTTCGGGCGGAGCGCGCAGTTGTGATGGTCGCCGGCGGACAGTTGGGTGAACGGGCCCGGTTTGTCCTTCGACTGTCCGTCGTCGGGCAGACCCCAGCAGTCCGCGGAGCCGTCGGTCCTGAGCGCACAGTTGTGACCGTCGCCAGCTGAGATCTGCGTGTACGGCCCGGGGTGGTCCTCGGCGAGGCCGACGTTGTTGCGACCCCAGCAGTCCGCGACACCAGCGGGAGTCAGCCCACAGTTGTGTGCGCCGCTCATGGTCAGTTCGGTAAACGGTCCCGGTTGGTCCTGCGATTGCCCGTAGTCGTTTCGGCCCCAGCAGTCGGCGGCGCCATCGGTCGTCAGACCGCACGAATGCATCCAGCCTGCGACCACCTGCGTGTAGGGGCCGGCGTGGTCGGTGGATTCGCCGTACCCGTTGGCACCCCAGCACTCGGCTGCCCCGCCGGTCGTGAGGGCGCAGTTGTGGAGACCGCCCGCCGACACTTCGGTGAACGGCCCCGGCCGATCCGCTGCCTGACCCGCATCGTTCTGTCCCCAGCATTCCGCCGCACCCGCGGGGGTGATGGCGCAGGTGTGGTCGACCCCGGCCCAGATCGAATCGAAGTCGGTGGCTGCAAGGCTGCTGGTGGGAAGCAGCGCGCACGCCGCGCACGCCGCGATCGCGGCGACCACGAGCGTGCGCGGGAAATGACTGCGAGGAGGGCGTTCCACCACCTGAGGGTAGCCGCGCCAGCTACCATCCGCGCAGGAGAACAAGGAGGTTCGATGCGGAACGAGGTCGAAGCCGACGCCTTCCCTTGGCGCACGCTGCCGGGACGCGACTATCACGCGCCCGATGTCTACGCCGCCGATCTGGAGCGAGTGTTCGCGTCATCGTGGGTGTGCGTCGGGCGCGGCGAAACGATCTCCGAGCCGGGGGACTACCTCACCCCGGAGGTCTCGGAAGAGGAGCTCATCGTCATCCGCGGCAAGGATGGATCGCTACGCGCCTTCGCCAACACCTGCCGCCATCGGGGGACCCTGCTGCTCGAGGGATCGGGCACCGTTAACGGTGCGATCCGCTGCCCCTACCACTCGTGGACCTACGGGTTCGACGGGCGGCTGCTGGGATCGCCGAACGTTGGGCTCGAGGACGGATTGGACCGGGAGACCCACGGGCTCTGGCCGGTGGCGCTCGAGGAGTGGGACGGCTTCGTGTTCGTGGATCTCGACGGTAACGCTGCGCCACTCGCGGAGACGCTCGCGACCATGCCGGATTCCCCTACGGAGCTGGCTCGCTACCGCATCGGCGATCTTCGCATCGGAGCCACCCGCGAGTACGACGTCGCCGCCAATTGGAAGATCGTCATCGAGAACTACCACGAGTGCCTTCACTGTCCGGGTGTGCACCCCGAGCTCGTGAAGATCGTGCCGCTCTACCGCCACGGCGAAGTCGAGGAGGAGGGACAGACCCTCGGTAACTCGATGGGCCACGGCCTCACGTCGTTCACGTCAAGCGGGCTCTCCTCACTTCCGAGGCTCCCCGGATTGACGGATGAGGACGAGCACACGTTCTACGGCGCCTTCGTCCCGCCGAACCTGATCATCAACTATCACTCCGAGACGGTGAACGCCGTGACGGTCCATCCGGCAGGTCCCCAGCGGACCATCGTTCGGAGCGTTTTCCTGTTCAGTCCCGAGACCATGGCGGCCGACGGGTTCGATCCGAGCGAGGTGGTCGATTTCCGCGACCTCATCGCGCGTCAGGACTGGAGGGTGTGCGAGCTCGCACAGCGAGGTGTGCGCTCGCGGTTCTTCGACCACGGGATCTACCCGCGCCAGGAGCGAGGTATCGCGACCTTGAACCGGCGCTACCTCGCGCAACGAGACGGGAACCGCGATGCGATTCGATGACCAGGTCGCACTGATCACCGGCGGCACGTCGGGTATCGGACGCGCCACGGCGCTCGCCTTCGCTGGGGAGGGCGCCGCCGTCGCGTTCACCGGGCGTGACCAGGGACGCGGCGCCGAGGTCGTCGAAGAGATCGAGGCGAGCGGCGGGCGAGGGCTGTTCGTAGCCGCGGACGTGCGATCGGCGGAAGACTGCCGGAGGGCCGTCGACACCACGCTCGCGGAGTTTGGCCGCGTCGACGTGCTCTTCAATAACGCGGGCGTGTTCTTCCCGAACGACGTGGTCGGCTGCTCGGAGGACGAGTGGGACGAACAGATCGACAGCAGCCTCAAGGGCACGTTCCTGATGTCGAAGTTCGCGCTGCCGTCGATGATCGACCGTGGGTCGGGCGTGATCGTGAACAACAGCTCCGGCTGGGGGCTGGTAGGAGGAGATCGCGCGGCCGCGTACTGCGCGGCGAAGGGCGGTGTGGTCGTGCTCACCAAAGCGATGGCGATCGACCATGGACCCCAGGGCGTCCGGGTGAACGCGATCTGTCCCGGCGACACCATGACACCGATGGAGCGGGGCGAGGCCGAGCGCCGAGGCTGGACGTGGGACTACTACGTCGAATGGGCGTCGGACCGTCCGCTTCGACGCATGGGCGAGCCCGAGGAGATCGCACGAACGGTGCTGTTCCTCTCTTCGGAGGCGTCATCGTTCATCACCGGGGCCGCGATCCCGGTGGATGGCGGCGGCGTGGCGGGGTAGGAAC
>JAXDJY010000384.1:0-2749 GCA_034667445.1 Actinomycetota bacterium
TGGCGGGGGTGCTCTCCACGATCGAGTCCGTGCTCGAGAACAAGCTCGCACGCGCCGCCGTCATGCTCTCCAACGGAACGGACGAACTGCGGTCGAGCGTCGGGAAGGCGCGTGGATCCATCGCGCGAGCCGGGACCGGCGCGCTCGCGCGGACCGACGGCGGGGACGAGCCCGGCGTGTTGACCGTGGTGGGCTGAGCGTGCGGGGTCAAGGTCGACCCCCTGAACGGCCGATACTGGTGTGGATGCGACGCGTGGGGATCACCGGCGGAGTGGTGCTGGCGTTGCTCGTGCTCGCACCACAGGCCGCACTTGCCTCGGGGCGTGCTCGCGCGGCCGAACGCCTTCCCTCGCCCGTGGCCTGCGCCGGCTGCTGGCACCCGGAACTGAACACCAGCTGGCAGTGGCAGCTCGGCGGCACGGTGGATACCTCTGTCGACGTCCAGATGTATGACATCGATGGGTTCGAGAACCATGCCGGCATCGTCGGCGACCTCCACACGGCGGGGCGGGAGGTGGTCTGCTACATCAGCGCCGGCTCGTGGGAGAAATGGCGGCCCGATGCCGGGCGGTTCCCCGACTCGGTGCTCGGAAACTCGAACGGGTGGCCGGGGGAGAGGTGGCTCAATATCAGTCGGCTCAGGGTGCTGGCACCGATCATGCGTGACCGCGTGCAGATGTGCGCGAGCCGTGGGTACGACGCCGTCGAGTTCGACAACGTCGATGGCTATCAGAACCACACGGGGTTCCCGCTCACGGGTGGCGACCAACTCAAGTACGACACGTTCCTCGCGAACCTCGCGCACACCAACGGTATGTCCGCTGTGTTGAAGAACGACCTCGGTCAGATCAAGACGCTCTTGCCGTACTTCGACTTCGCGCTCAACGAGCAATGCTTCCAGTACAACGAGTGCGGCAAGTTGCGGCCCTTCGTGGACGCCGGCAAAGCGGTGTTCGGCGTCGAATACAAGCTCGACACCTCGCAGTTCTGTCCCCAGGCCAACGCGATGAACTTCAACTTCCTCAAGAAGAAGCTCGCGTTGGGTTCGTGGCGGGTGGCCTGCCGGTAATCGGGGCCGCCCCAGTCACGAAGGTTGACAGTTCTACCCAGTTTCTGCATAACTATGCGGATGGATGCTTCCCCCCTCCGCGTCGCCATCCTGGGCGCCTCCGGGTACGCCGGCGGCGAACTGGTGCGGTTCCTCGCCGCCCACCCGGGCGCCGACATCACGTTCCTGGGTGCCCGGGGATCCGCCGGTAAGACCCTTGAGCAGGCGCACCCGCATCTCGCGCCGTTGCCGCTCGCGTCCCACGTCCTCGCACCGATCGAGGTGGACGCGGTCATCGAGGCCGCCGACGCCGTCTTCCTCGCGCTCCCCCACGGGGCGACGTCGCCGTTGGTTCCGGCGTTCCTCGACGCGGGGCTGAGCGTGGTCGACCTCGCCGGTGACTTCCGCCTGCCCGCCGATCGATACCCCGAGTGGTACGGGTTCGACCATCCCGCCGCCGACCGGTTGGAGAAGGCCGTTTACGGACTGCCCGAGCTCTTCGCCGAACGCATCTCCGGCGCCAGGCTGGTCGCGAACCCGGGCTGCTATCCGACCCCGGTGATCCTCGGCATCTCGCCGCTTCTGGCCGCCGGCTTGATCGAGCCCGGCCCCGTCCACGTCGACGGGAAGACGGGACTCTCGGGAGCCGGGCGCGCCGCCACGGAGTCATCGCTATTCGCCTCGACCGAGGAGTCGATCCGGCCCTACCGCGTGCCGGGGCATCAGCACACCCCGGAGATGGAGCACGGCATCGAGCTCGCCACCGGGACAGCGCTCCCCGTGATCTTCGTGCCGCACCTTGTGCCGACCGTCCGCGGGGTGCTCATCACCGCCTACGCCTCGCTCGCCGACGGCGTCACCACGGAGCAGCTCACCGACGCGCTCGTGGCCTCCTACGGCCAGGCGCCGTTCGTCCGCGTACTCGCGGCGGGCAACATGGTGGATTCCAAGCGCACGCGCGGCACCAATATGGTCGAACTCCAGGCGGTCGCCGACCCGCGAACCGGGACGGCTTTGGTCATCGGCGCGGTGGACAACCTGATCAAGGGCGCGGCAGGCCAGGCGATCCAGAACTTCAACATCGCGAACGGGTTCGATGAGGGGACGGCGCTGCCGACCGTGGCGGTCTACCCATGACCGTGACCTACCCCCAGGGGTTCACGGCGTCGGGGATCACGGCAGGGTTCAAGGCCAGCGGCCAGCCGGACCTCGGCCTTCTGGTTGGTGTAGAGGGGACCGTCGCGGTCGGGATGTTCACGACCAACCGGGTGGCCGCTGCGCCGGTGCGGTTGAGTCGCGCGCGGCTCCGGGCCGGTGAACCCCGGGCCGTGCTGGTCAACGCCGGTCAGGCCAACGCCGCCACGGGTGCTGCGGGAGACGCCGATGCACTCACGAGCACAGCGATCGTGTCCGACGCGATCGGCGTGCAGGTCGACGATCTGCTCGCTTGCTCGACCGGCGTGATCGGTGAGCCGCTCCACATGGATCTCTTCGAGGACGCGGTTCCGAAGCTCGTCGCCTCGCTCGATCCCGACGGGGGAGAGGCGTTCGCTCGCTCGATCATGACCACCGACACCGTGGACAAGCAGGCGCGGGCCGACTCTCCCGAGCACGGGTTCCGCGTCGGCGGATGCGCCAAGGGTGTCGGCATGATCGCGCCGGATCTCGCGACCATGCTCGCGTTCGTCACCACCGACGCGG
>JAXDJY010000385.1:0-5044 GCA_034667445.1 Actinomycetota bacterium
GTTCGCGCCTGTCTCATCCTGTCTCGGGACGGCCTGGTTCTCGGCGCCTATCCCGAAGACGATGAGATGCAGGCCAAGCCTGCCTGGCTGCGGTTCGGCGCGCTCGGTGATGCCGAGCGATCCTTCGTGGAGTTCCCCGACCAGATCTGGGTCTTCTGCCACCGGGGCGCCTACTCGTCCTTCGCCGTGGCGGGCACCTCGGTCAGGCCGGGGTTGCTCTTGGACATGATGGAGCAGGCCTTGCTCGCGGCCGAGGAGGCGCGGACGAAGCGCGAACCACTGAAGCTGCCTGAGGTCAACGCGGCTCCGTCCGGGAAACCACGCACCGCGATGCACCCGGCAGAGGAGACGCCGGTCGTCACGGCGGGCGCACAGCGGAATTGGTCCGGGGGGCGGAGCGCCTCCGCGCCCGGTGGAACCGCGGACAAGCCTGAGGGCGGTGACGGGGCTGCCCCGGTTGCCGGGAAGAGCGGTGCCGCGACTGACGCCAAGAAGGAGCCCGCGAAGGTTTCTGGCTTGAGCAAGGAGCCTCAGAAGCTCGTCGGTTCTGCGGGCGGGACACCCGACGATGACGACGATGGTGCCGAGGGCGAGGTCGACCGCGTGCGCTTGGCCAAAGAGTTCTCGGGATTGCTTCAGATGAATGGCGACGATGACGAAGGAACTTCCTGACGACCTAGACCGGATGGACCGCAGGGGCGCATATGACAACCGTCAAACGGAAAGCCAAGCAACTCGGCCAGATCCTCATGGAGCAGGGCCTGATCACATCTGATCAGTTGCAGCAGGCGCTCGAGGAGCATCGGAAGACGCCGAAGTCCTTGGGACGCGTGTTGATCGACCTCGGCCTGATCAAAGAGACGGACCTGGTTCGCGCCCTCGCAGAACAGGTCGGACTCGAGTTCGTCGACCTCGCCGAGTTCCAGGTCGATCCCGGTTCGACGACCCTCTTGCCCGAGGCGCTCGCCCGCCGATATCGGGCGATACCGATCGGCGATCGGGACGGCAAGCTCTTGGTGGCCATGTCGGACCCGGCCAACGTCTACGCACTTGACGACATCAGAACCATCACCGGCCGGGACGTCCAGCCGGTCGTTGCGACCGCAGCAGACGTCGAGCAGGCGATCCAGAAGTACTCAGGCATGGACGGGCAGGTCGAAGCCCTGTCCGCAGCCGCTGCGGACCAAGCAGACGACGCCGATGTCCAGATCGAAGCAGCTGTCGAGGAAGCCCCGATCGTCAAGCTGGTCCAAGCGATCATGACCCAGGCGGTCGGTGACCGTGCCTCCGACGTGCACATCGAACCGATGGAGAAGGACGTCCGTGTTCGGTTCCGTGTAGACGGTGTGCTGCACGAGGTCATGCATAGTCCGAAGAACATCCAGGGCGGCCTCATCAGCCGTCTGAAGGTCATGGCCGACCTCAACATCGCGGAGAAGCGGATCCCGCAGGACGGCCGGATCAGCATGCGGGTCGGCGGCAAGCAGCTCGACCTCCGCGTGGCGACCCTGCCGACGGTCTACGGCGAGAAGGTGGTCATCCGAGTCCTGGACAAGTCCAATGCGCTGCTGCGCCTGGAAGACCTGGGGTTCATGGAGGACGCCTACAAGCGATTCGAACTGTCGTTCCGCAAGCCCTACGGTGCGCTCCTGGTCACCGGGCCAACCGGGTCGGGGAAGTCGACGTCCATGTACGCGACCCTCAACATCTTGAACGAGGAAGACAAGAACATCATCACCGTCGAGGACCCGGTCGAGTATCGCCTGGCCGGCGTCAACCAGATCCAGGTGAACCCGAAGGCGGGACTGACCTTCGCGAGCGCCCTGCGATCCATCCTTCGTGCCGACCCCGACATCGTGCTCATCGGTGAGATCCGCGATAAGGAGACGGCCACCATCGCGATCGAGGCCGCCCTGACCGGTCACCTCGTGCTCTCCTCCCTCCACACGAACGACTCGGCAAGCGCCATCAGCCGGCTGGTCGAGATGGACGTTGAGACGTTCCTGGTGGCGTCGGCGATCGACTGCGTGGTCGCCCAACGTCTCGCACGGAAGCTTTGCGTCCGCTGCAAGGAGGCATACGTGCCGGAGCAGGCGCAGCTGCAGCTTGCCGGATACCCCGAGTGGCTCTGGAGCGAGATCACCGAACTGTTCCGCCCCGCCGGCTGCTCGGCATGTTCGAACACCGGTTATCGCGGGCGTATCGGGCTCTACGAAGTGATGCAGATGAGTGAAGAGATCGAACGACTGACTGTCGAGCGGGCTTCCGCCGACCAGATCAAAGCTGTCTCGGTCCAGCAGGGGATGATGACGCTGCGGGATGACGGCCTGGAAAAGACCCGGATGGGGCTCACCTCCATCGAAGAGGTCGCAAGGGTGGTGAAGTGAGATGAGTACCGTCGTTCAGCAAGAAGACGATATCCAGATCCCGATCCCAGAGTTGCTCTCGAAGCTTCTGGACATCGGTGGTTCGGACCTGCACATCACGGCCGGCGCGCCGCCGACCGTGCGTCTACACGGGGACCTGCAGCCCATCGAGGGCTATCCGCCTCTTACCCCCAGGTCCATCCAGACCATGATCTATGCGATCCTTCCGCAGAAGATGCGGGAGCGCTTCGAGCAAGAGCTCGAGCTGGACATGTCGTATTCGTTGCCCGGCGCCGCTCGTTTCCGCGTGAACGTGTACTTCCAGCGAGACTCCATCGGTGCGGCCTTCCGCGTGATCCCCTACGAGATCAAGAACATCGAGGAGCTGCAATTGCCGCCGGTGGTTGCCGACCTCGCGAGGTTCCCTCGTGGATTCATCGTCGTGACCGGGCCCACCGGTTCCGGGAAGTCGACGACGCTCGCATCCATGGTGGACGTCGTCAACACCGAACGCGCTGGCCACATCATGACGGTCGAGGACCCGATCGAGTTCCTGCATCGGCATAAGTCATGCATCGTGAACCAGCGCGAGATCGGTGCGGACACCCATGGGTTCGGGCAAGCGTTGAAGCACGTGCTGCGCCAAGACCCCGACGTCATCCTGGTCGGTGAGATGCGAGACCTCGAGACGATCGGAACCGCCATCACCGCGGCTGAAACCGGTCACCTCGTGTTCGCCACGCTGCACACCCAGGATGCACCGCAGACCATCGACAGGATCATCGACGTGTTCCCGCCACACCAGCAGCAGCAGGTGCGGGTGCAGCTCGCCACCACGCTGCAGGGTGTGGTCACCCAGCAGCTCGTTCCGACCTCCGACGGTCACGGCCGTGCGGTCGCGGTCGAGATCATGGTGGCGACCCCCGCCATCAGGAACCTCATCCGTGAGGGCAAGGTCCACCAGATCTACTCGGCCATGCAGGCCGGTGGGCGATACGGGATGCAGACAATGGACATGTCGCTGGCCGCGTTGATCAAGGCCGGCAAGATCACCCAGCAGATGGCGTTCGAACGCTGTCACGACGCCGAGGAACTCGCACGCCTGACCGGCAACAGCTTGGGCAGTGGTGGGGACGTCGGCGGAGCCATGATGATGGGTGGCAGCAACTATGCCTGAGACCTTCGCGTACAAGGCTCGTGACAAGTCGGGGAACCTGGTCTCCGGGACCCTCATGGCCGACAACGAGGCCCTGGTGCTCTCGCGCCTGCGCGAGATGGGCTACACGCCGCTGGAGGCGAAGAAGGAAAAGAGCGGCATGAAGCGGGAGTTCAGCTTCCGCCCGGGCCACGTGAAGCTGAAGGAGCTCGCCGTGTTCTCGCGGCAGTTCGCCACGATGGTGAACTCCGGGCTCCCGATCCTCCGCGCGATGGCGATCCTGGCAGATCAAACGGAGAGCCCAACGCTGCAGAGCGTCCTAGTGGATGTCCGGCTCGATGTCGAACGCGGAGCTTCGCTCAGCCAAGCGATCTCCAAGCACCCCAAAGCTTTCAACGATCTCTACGTCGCTATGGTGAAATCCGGGGAAGCCGGCGGTGTCCTCGACGACGTTCTGCTACGTCTCGCGGACATGATCGAACGCGATGTGAAACTTCGCGGGAAGATCAAGTCGGCGATGACCTACCCTGTGGCCGTCCTGTTCTTTGTCGGCGT
The DNA here is from genome assembly GCA_034667445.1 of Actinomycetota bacterium. Classification (GTDB taxonomy): domain Bacteria; phylum Actinomycetota; class UBA4738; order UBA4738; family HRBIN12; genus JANXVR01. Next base: position 4,078 of record JAXDJY010000385.1, read on the forward strand.
GATCATGAGTGTCATGCTGTTGTTCGTCGTTCCGCAGTTCAAGGGGATCTACGCGTCGCTGGGCGGCACGCTGCCGCTGCCGACGCGGTTGCTCCTCATGGTTTCGGACACCTTCAAGACGTATTGGTACATGGTTGGCGGCGCTGCGATCGCGGGAGTGATCGTGCTCAAGCGGTACAAGAAGACGGAGAAGGGGCGGATGATGGTCGACGCCTTTAAACTGAAGGTGCCGATCTTCGGGACGTTGTTCCACAAGACCGCGCTGTCGCGGTTCTCCAGCACGCTGGGCGTCTTGCTGCGCTCCGGTGTGCCGATCCTCCTGGCCCTGGACATCGTGTCGGACACGGTGAACAACAAGGTGCTCTCCAAGGCAGTTATCGACGTCCAGTCGAGCGTCCGCGAAGGTGAATCCATCGCGAAGCCCTTGTCGAAGCACCCGGTGTTCCCGCCCATGGTGGTCCAGATGCTCGCCGTAGGGGAGGAGACCGGGCAGATCGACACCATGCTCGAGAAGGTTGCGGAGTTCTACAACAACGAGGTCGAGGCCTCCGTGGATGCCCTGACATCGCTGATCGAGCCGGTTCTGATCGCCGTCATCGGTAGCTGCGTGGGTGCATCCGTCATAGCGCTGTACATGCCGATGTTCAACATCATCAAGCTGATCAAGTAGTCGCGCCCCTGTGAGAGCGCGGTTCCGAGGCCCCGGGGCGCCCCTCGGGGCCTCGCTGCGCTCCCAGGGCGCCCTACCCGAATCTAAGGCATTCGGTCTCGGCCCCTTCAGTCTTTCGGTCATACGGCCGACATGAGTAGAGAACGCGCATCAGCTAGATGCGCACATGCCCACAGAAAGGAGGCGAGGCAGATGCTCAAGCGCTATCTAGAGCGCCGTGATGAGGATGGATTCACCCTCATCGAGCTGATGGTGGTCGTTCTGATTATCGGCATCCTGATCGCCATCGCCCTGCCC
>JAXDJY010000386.1:0-3287 GCA_034667445.1 Actinomycetota bacterium
GAGTGGGAGAACTCGTCGCTGCTCGTTGGCGATGTGGCCCAGGCAGTCGCGGCGCTGAAGCAGGCGCCCGGGAAGGACATACGGGTGATAGGCAGCGGCAACCTGGTCCAGACGCTGATGGAGCACGGCCTTGTCGACGAGTACATGCTGATGATCCACCCGATCGTGGTGGGCGGCGGCAAGGGCCTGTTCCGCGACGACGGCGAGCGCCACGCGTTCGAACTGGCGGACAGCCAGGTCACGACCACCGGCGTGATCATGGCCACCTACCGGCCCATCGTGGCTTAACCGGATGGCGGCGGAGCCGGCCGGTCGGCTTGACCCGGAGTTCAGCGGCCCCGACGCCTCAGCGACTCCGTGGGCCGAAGCGAGTCGCGAACTGGAAGTCGCGGAGATCTATTGGCTCTCCACGGTTCGTCCCGACGGCCGTCCGCACGTAACGCCGTTGATCGGCGTCTGGCTGGAAAACGCGCTGTACTTCTGCACGGGAGCGGAGGAGCGGAAGGCGAAGAATCTCGAGGGACAGCCGCAGTGCGTGATCACGACAGGCTGCAACAAGGTCGATGACGGTCTCGATCTCGTGGTGGAGGGTGAAGCCACAAGAACGAGCGATGACGCGAAGCTCATACGGGCGGCCGAGGCGTACGCCGCCAAGTACCGTGATCCGATGTGGCATTTCACCGCTCGGGACGGCGCGTTCTACAGCAGCGACGGCAACCGGGCAGTGGTCTATGAGATGACACCTTCGACCGTGTACGCCTTCAGCAAAGGACGGTTCGGCCAAACCCGCTGGCGCTTCTAACCCTCTGCGTCCCTCGGCTTGTGGATGTGGGCCCACCGGCTCCGAGAGTTGGTTCGTGCGCGAAGCAGAGGCCGGCTGGTCAAGACGGACTCGGCAACGTCGACGAGCTTGCGATTGGTTCGCCGAGCGTTGTCACGAAGCAAGCTGAACGCCTGCCGCTCGTTGAGGTTGTTGCGCTCCATGAGGACGCCCTTCGCGCGCTCCGTGATGGCGCGCCTGCCGAATGCACCCTCGAGATCGTGGTACTCAGCGAACCGGCGGAGCGCGATATCGATGACGCTCTGCATCTCCTGCGGGTCGTGGCCGTCGGCAACGAAGGCGAAGATGCCGCGCTTGACCGACTCCGTGACCGATCGCCGGTCTCGCATGCCGCTCACGACGATCACCGGGCACTTGACCCCGCACACGATCCGGTCGATCTGCTGCGAAGCCGCAGGAGTAACCCGGCCGATGATCACGACGGCCAGGTCAGGGCGCTCGGTCCACGTGGTTCGGGCGTAGCCGGCGAGGAAGGGGTCCCGTTCGGTCACGTCGTGGTCGAGCCCGGCGAGCGTTCGCGTGACCTCGTCGAAGCGCTCCCCCGGCTCGCCGGACACCAGCACGCGAAGTCGGGTCGGGATCGTTGTCTCGGCTGCCATTGGCGCCATGACTTGACCTCCTCCGCGCTCGATCTTCCGGCATCAGCTGATCCAGCGCATCCGACTGTCGGAGTCGCCCGTCGGGCCGACATCCGGCCTCCCCGGAGACTCAGCTGGAAGTGTGCTCCTTATAGGTAACCCCGTCCAGACAGGTGGGTCCCGGTCAGGGCATGGTGATGACGAGCTTGCCCAGCGTGTGCTTGGCGGCGAAGTCCGTGAGTGCCTGAGCGGCGTCCGCCAGCGAATAAGTCTGACGAACCGCGACGCGCAGTTTCCCGCCTACCACCAGATCGCCGAGCGCGGTGACGTGCACGGGGTCCCCGTTGGCGTTCGACACCGCCACGTTCCCGATCTTGGAGGACTCCCCTGCCCCGCCCACCACCGACACCGCCCGACCACCGTCGCTGACGAGACCCGCGAGGTTCGCGAAGGTCGCCTGATCCCTATTCACGGCGTCGATGACCGCGTCCACACCGTCCGGGTATCGCCGACGGATGGTTGCGTCGAGATCCTTCGTGTAGTCGACCGTCTCGGCAGCGCCCAGGTCGGTGACGAACCCCTCGTCGCCCGGACGCACCGAGGCGATGACGTGCGCGCCGCGGAGGGTCGCCAGCTGGATCGCGAACGTCCCCACGCCGCCGGTGGCACCGACGACGAGGACGGTCTTCCCGGCCCTCGGTTCGACGGCTTCTACCGCGCTCATTGCGGTTCCGCCGGCTACGCAGAGAGATCCAGCGTCGATGTCGGACAACGCCTGCGGTGCGGGTGCGATCGCGGCGACCGCGGGTGTCGCGAGCTCGGCGAACGTGCCGTCGTGGATCTCACCCTTCAAGGTCAGCATCCCGAAGACCCGGTCACCTGCCGCGAAGGCGTCGACACCATCACCGAGGGCCTCGACCGTTCCGACGAGATCCATCCCGACACCGGCCGGGAACCGGTAGGCCATGTACTCCTTGGCCGCTCCGGTCGCCACGCCGACGTCGAACGCATTGACGGAGGCGGCGCGCATCCGAACGAGTACTTCACCCGGGCCCGCCACGGGATCCGGCAGATCGATCACGGCAGGTGCATCTTCGAACGAGGTCAACGCCAGCGCTTTCATGGGCTCCTCCGATGTGGGCTAGACCCCATCGCAACCTCCGGTGCGAAGCCGGCATTCCCCGGAGCAACCAAACCCCCCGCTGACTCCCACTTGGGTGATAGGGTCCGCGGCGTCATGGACGCGGATGTGGTGGTGATCGGTGCGGGGTTCGCAGGGATCGCTGCGGCGCGCGATCTGACGGAGGCGGGACGCAGCGTCGTGGTCCTCGAGGCTCGCGACCGGATCGGTGGTCGCACGTGGTGGCGTGAGATCCCCGGCACCGGAGTGATGGCGGAGTACGGCGGCATGTTCTTCTCGCGAGCGAGCCAGCCGAACCTCGCACGGGAGATCGACCGCTACGGCGTCGCGGTCATGGCCGGAACCGAGCCCGAGGTCCTCGCCTGGATCGACGGTGATCGTCGCGAGGAGGGCATGGTGGCGATCGAACGCATCCAGGCGAAGCTGTCCAAGTCGAACCTGGAAGACGCGATCCGCGCCACGCGCGACGCGTTCGGCGCGGAAGGCCGCGCGGCACTCGCCGCGTTGGATGTCCCCGTCGCGAAGTGGATCGAGGGTCTCGACGCCGACCTGGAGGCGCTCGACTACGTGCGGGCGTTCATGGTGGCGATGGGTGGCTCGCCCCTCGAACGGTGCTCGGTGCTGCCGCTGCTCTGGGACATGGTCGAACTCGGCTACAGCCCGGCCGACGTGTTCGTTGATGTCGGTGAACTGCTGGCCGACGGGACGAAGAGCCTGATCGATCCGA
>JAXDJY010000387.1:0-13259 GCA_034667445.1 Actinomycetota bacterium
GGGCAGCTCCCGTCCCGACGCTGAGGCCCGGGCCGTAAGGCCCGGGCCTCTTCGCGCGAGGTATCGGTTAGTTCAAGCCCCGGTCGTCCTGCTTGAGGGCGGTGTCCACGCCGACTGCAGCGGCGATCACCAGTTGGCGGAGCGGGTCGGCTAGTTGGCGATGCACGTGGACCACGTAGAAGTCGGCGGTCGTGAACAACGTTCTGGCGATCCCCTCGAACGTCTTCGTGATCCGCGCGATCTCTTCACCGGCCGGATCCTTGATATTGAAGTTCCAGGCGCGCCAGTTCTCGGCGTTGATCGAGCCGAGAGCGCTACCGCCCGACTCCAGACCGAAATGGATCTTCCCGATCATGTTCTCCTGAACGATGCGCCCGATCTCTGTGCCGGCAGCGTCGCTCACGACCATCGTCGACTTGAAGACCTTCGCGGGGCGGGTCATGGAGAGCAGGACCGCTCCCGAGGCATCCACGATCTCGTAGCGATGGGTCAGGAACTGATCGAACTTGGTCAAGGCCCGGATGACCTTCTTCGCTGTGGTCTGACCAACCTCGCGGATCGCGCCGAGCTTCTTGCCTTCCCTATCCATGACCTCGTATTCGTTCGTGAGCTCGATGATCTTGGTCTTCTGGTTGACGACCAGGATGGGCTCGGTGAGGAGGGTTCCTCCGCCGGGGAACGCTGCTTCCCCGATCCCAGCTTGCTCGTTCACCTGGTGCTGCACCCGTTCCTGGGTCTTGCGTTCACGCTCTCCCTGGTTCTCCGATCCGCTCATGGGGGTCCTTTCGGTCGCCTCGGTCGGGCGTGAAGATGCTACTCGTCGGCCCCATCGCCGTAATCCGACCTCTGCGGTAGACTTTGGTCGTGCGTACGGGGATGCCTACGCACGAGATGGATCTGAGGAAGGACGCGACCGTGGCCGTTAGCCAGGAAGAACACCTCCAGGCACTCAGCAAGGGATATCGCTTCGATTGGAAGGATGCCGATCACTCGGTGTTCACCCCGAAGCGCGGCCTGTCTGAGGACGTGGTTCGGGAGATCTCGGCACGCAAAGACGAGCCTGCCTGGATGCTGAAGACTCGGCTCAAGGCGCTGAAGTACTTCGAGATGCGACCGATGCCCTGGTGGGGCGCGGACCTCTCCGGCATCGATTTCGACAACATCTTCTATTTCATCCGTTCCACGGAGAAGCAGGCTGCCAACTGGGAGGACCTGCCGGACGACATCAAGGGCACGTGGGACAAGCTCGGCATCCCGGAGGCCGAGAAGAAGTACCTGGGCGGCGTGAGCGCGCAGTACGAGTCCGAGGTCGTCTACCACAAGATCAAGAAGGAACTGGACGACATCGGCGTCATCTTCACCGATATGGACACGGCGCTGCGCGACTACCCGGATCTCGTGAAGGAATACTTCGGAACGATCATCCCTCCCAACGACAACAAGTTCGCCTCGCTGAACACGGCGGTGTGGTCGGGCGGGTCGTTCGTCTACGTGCCCCCGGGTGTGAACGTGGACATCCCACTGCAGGCCTACTTCCGCATCAACCAGGAGAACATGGGTCAGTTCGAGCGGACGCTGATCATCGCCGACGAGGGCAGCTACGTGCACTATGTGGAAGGGTGCAGCGCGCCGATCTACAGCTCCGACTCGCTGCACTCCGCGGTCGTGGAGATCGTCGTGAAGAAGGGCGCGCGCGTCCGCTACACCACCATCCAGAACTGGTCCACCAACGTCTACAACTTGGTCACGAAGCGGGCCGCGGCCTACGAGGATGCCGTCATGGAGTGGGTCGACGGCAACATCGGGTCGAAGGTCACCATGAAGTACCCGTCGATCTACCTGCTCGGCAAGGGGGCGCGCGGTGAGGTCCTCTCCGTCGCGTTCGCCGGCAAGGGGATGCACACCGACGCCGGCGGCAAGGCTGTGCACGCCGCGCCGTACACCACCAGCGTCATCAACTCGAAGTCGGTGAGCAAAGACGGCGGGCGAACGGGCTACCGGGGACTCATCCGCGTGGAGCCGGACGCCCACCACGCGAAGTCGACCGTGCGTTGCGACGCGCTCATCCTGGACGACGAGAGCCGTTCGGACACCTATCCGTACATCGAGGTGGAGGACGAGACCGCCGCACTCGCGCACGAGGCGACGGTGAGCAAGGTCGGCGAGGACCAGCTCTTCTATCTGATGAGCCGCGGCCTGGCAGAAGCCGAGGCCACCGGCATGATCGTGAACGGGTTCATCGAGCCCATCACCCGCGAACTCCCCATGGAGTACGCGGTCGAACTCAACCGGCTGATCGAGTTGCAGATGGAAGGCTCGGTCGGCTAGGGACGCGAACCGCCTACGACCGTCGAGGGCAGGCCGCAGGTCTGCCCTCTTCGATGGAGACGAACATGACCGCCACCTTCGACGCAGAAGCTCTCGCGGCGCTGCCGCCGGCGCCGGCATTCATCGACGCCCTCCGAGGTGATGCCTTCGAACGGTTCCTCGCGATGCCCATCCCGTCGCAGGACACCGAGGAATGGCGCTACACGGACCTGTCCGACTTCGACCTGGCGTTCTCGCCGCATACCCCCGGTCACGGGGGGGATGTGCCTGAGCAGTCGGGGAACCTCGGCGGAGCCATGATCCAGCACAACTCGAGCGTCGCGATGACCACCTCGGCCCAGGACGTGGATCGCCGGGGCGTGATCTTCTGCGATCTCGATGTGGCGGCGGAGAAGCATCCGGACCTCGTCGAACCCCATCTCCACTCCCTGGTTCCCACGGACCGAACGAAGTTCACGGCGCTTCACGGCGCCTTCCGCACGGGCGGCACGTTCCTCTACGTGCCCGCCGACGTCTCGGTCGAGCTGCCGTTGCAAACGCTCACCTATCTCGATGCCGATGGCGCTGCCGTCTTCCCGCACACACTGATCGTGGCGGAACGCGGCGCGGAGATCACCTTCATCGACCGGTTCGCTTCGCCGGATCTCTCGCGTTGCTTCAGCGACGCCGTCACCGAGATCGTTGTGGGTGACGGGGCGCACGTCCGTTACGTCGCCATCCAGGAATGGGGTGCCGGCGTCACGCACCTGGGTGTCGTGCGTGCCCGCGTGGGCCGTGACGCGTCCATCCGCACATTGGCGATCGGGTTCGGTGCCGATCTCTCCCGGGTCGAGAACGAGGTTCTGCTCGCGGAGTCCGGTGGGTTCAGCGAACAGCTCGGGGTGTTTTTCGCCGATGGCGAGCAGCACTTCGACCACCGCTCGATCCAGGATCACGTCGCCCCCAACTGCACGTCGGACCTGCTTTACAAGGGGGCGCTCCGCGATCACAGCCGCGCCGTGTACAGCGGCTGGGTCCACGTTCGTCCGGACGCGCAGAAGACGAACGCGATGCAGACCAGCCGGAACATCGTGCTGTCCGAGCACGCCAAGGCCGACGCCATCCCGAACCTGGAGATCGAGGCGAACGACGTGCGGTGCGGCCATGCCGCAAGCGTGGGTCCGGTGGACGACGACACCGTCTTCTACCTGACGAGCCGGGGGATCCCCCGCGAGGAAGCCGAACGCCTCATCGTGACCGGCTTCTTCCAGGAGGTGCTCGACCGTGTCCAGATCGAGCAGGTCCGGACGAACGCCGAGCTCGCCATCCAGGAAGAGCTGGAACGGGGGATCCGGTGACGCGAGTGTGCTCGGTCGACGAGGTCCCGGCGGGGGAGGCGCGCCGCTTCGAGGTCGAAGGACGCTGGATCGCCGTGGCGAACCTCGGCGATGATGGGTTCCGGGCCGTTGACGCGGTGTGCTCGCACGAACACTCGTGGTTGGACGAAGGAGAGGTCGACATCGACCTCTGCACCATCGAATGCCCCAAGCACGGTTCCACGTTCGACCTGAACAGCGGGAAGCCGCGTTCGCTCCCGGCCGTTACGCCGGTGGCGATCTATCCCGTGACCATCAACGACGACGACGTCCTGATCGAGGTGTGAGATGACTGAGAACGGCAACGGCCCGGCGACGCTCGAGGTTCGTGACCTGCATGCACAGGTCGAGGGCAAGGAGATCCTCCGCGGCATCGATCTGGTGGTCAAACAAGGCGAGACGCACGCGCTCATGGGCCCGAACGGGTCGGGGAAATCGACGCTCTCCAACGTGATCCTTGGCCGCCCCGGATACATGGTCATGAAGGGCTCGGTCATCTTCAAGGGCGAGGACATCACGAAGTTGACCCCGGACGAGCGCGCCAAGCGAGGGTTGTTCCTCGCCATGCAATACCCCACCGAGGTTCCCGGCGTGTCGGTCGTCAATTTTCTGCGGACGGCGTATTCGGCTGTCAAGGGTGAGCAGGTGAGCGCTCTGGCGTTCCGCAAGCATATGAAGGCGCAGATGGAGAAACTGAACATCGAGGACGCGATGGTGAACCGCTACGTGAACCAGGGCTTCAGTGGGGGAGAGAAGAAGCGGAACGAGATCCTTCAGCTTGCCGTCTTGGAACCCCAGATCGCGATCTTGGACGAAACCGACTCCGGCCTGGACATCGATTCGTTGAAGTTGGTTGCCGAAGGTGTGAACGAACTGGTCGGACCGGAGCTGGGTGTCCTGCTCATCACCCACTACCAGCGGATGCTCAACTACATCGCCCCGGACGTGGTCCACGTGATGATGCAGGGCCGGATCGTGAAGACCGCCGGCCCCGAGCTGGCCCTGGAGCTCGAGGCCAAGGGCTACGAAGGCATCCGGGCGGAACTGGGCCTGGCTGCCGACGCGGCTGGTGACGACGCCGAGGAAGCCTAAGCTGTGGATGCCATGACCCCCATCGACGTGCAAGCCGTTCGCGCAGACTTCCCGATCCTCTCCCGGACGGTCGGCGACAAACCACTGGTCTATCTCGACAACGCCGCTACCAGCCAACGCCCGAACCAGGTGATCGACGCCGAGGCCAACTTCTACCGGTTCCATAACGCGAACGCCCACCGGGGCTTGTACATGCTCGGCGAAGAGGCGACGGAGTTGTTCGAGGGAGCTCGCGCGAAGCTGGCCGCATTCGTCGGTGCGGGGACGGCCGAGAGCATCGTCTTCACGCGCGGGACCACAGAATCTATGAACCTCATCGCCCATGGATGGGCTCGGAAGTTCTTGAAGCCCGGCGACGAGGTCCTCATCACCGAGATGGAGCACCACTCCAATATCGTGCCGTGGCAGATGGCCACGAAGGCGACCGGGGCCACCCTCCGTTACGTCCCGTTGACCGACGACGGTCATCTAGATCTCACGGACCTCGACTCCCTCTTGACGGAGCGCACCAAGCTCTTCTCCGTCACGGGCATGTCGAACGCGCTCGGCACTATCACCCCTCTCGCGATGCTGATCCAGGCCGCCCACGCCGTCGGTGCGCTGGTCGCCGTCGACGGCGCGCAGATGGTGCCCCATCTCGATGTGGACGTGGAGGCCCTCGATGCCGACTTCCTTGCGATCAGCGGACACAAGATGCTCGGTCCCACCGCGAGCGGTGGGCTCTACGCGAAGCCCGAGATCCTCGAGGCGATGGACCCGATGTTCGGCGGGGGCGAGATGATCCGCGAGGTCTTCCACGACCACGCCACCTGGAACACGGTGCCGTACAAGTTTGAGGCCGGGACGATGCAGATCGCGCAGCAGGTCGGTCTCGGGGCGGCGATCGACTACCTCAACGCGCTTGGCATGGACGCCGTCCGTGCGCACGAGCTCGACATCACCGCCTACGCCCTGGATCGCCTCGAGTCAGCTGGTGCCAGGGTGTTCGGCCCGATGAGCGCAGAGGAACGAGGGGGGGCGGTGAGCTTCTGGTTCAAGGAGGTCCACCCGCACGACCTCGCCACCATCCTCAACGAGGAGGGCGTGGCCATCCGCGCCGGGCACCACTGCGCGCAGCTCGTGATGCGCCGCTACGGGGTCCCCGCAACGGCGCGAGCGTCTTTCTACATCTACAACACGAGGGAAGAAGTTGATGTCCTCGTAGGGGCATTGGCCAAAGCCGACGGTATCTTCACCTTCTGAGGTTCGAACCGCGAGGAGGCAGTGTGGCGCTCGACGACATCTACAAAGAAGTGATCCTCGATCACTACAAGAGCCCCCGGAACAAACGGGAGCTTGCCGGCGCCACGTTCTCCTCTACGGCGAACAACCCGCTCTGCGGAGATGAGATCACGGTGTTCGCCAAGGTGGACGCCGGCACGGTACGTGAGGTCACGTTCCAAGGGGCCGGCTGCTCGATCAGCCAATCGAGCGCCTCGATGATGACGGAGGCCGTCGCGGGCGACACCGTGGATGAAGCCAAGCAGATGGCCGCTGATTTCCGCGGGATGATGGCCGGTGAGGTGGACCCCTCCGAGGACGTGTTCGGTGACCTGGTGGCCTTGAAAGGGGTCGTGAAGTATCCGATACGGATCAAATGCGCGGTGCTCGCGTGGGACGTGCTCCAGGATGCGTTGAACGGCGCGGGCGAGGCGAGCGGTGCCCAGCCCCACACGGTGGGCTGAGCCGATCCGCGCCTGTTCATCCCCCGGGAGCCGAGTCATGCTTCGCCGTTCCTCGGTGATCGTCATCCTCCTGGCAGCGCTCCTGTGGCTCGCGCCGCCCGCCGGCGCGCAGACCGTCGAGCGCATCAACAGCTATCACGAGACGGTTCGGGTGCAGTCGGATGGGACCCTTGATGTCACCGAGGAGATCGCCTACGACTTCGGTTCCACCCCCCACCACGGCATCTTCCGCGACATACCCACCGTCTTCAGGCTGGACGACACGTTCGACCGGGTAACCCCGGTCCAGGACGTGCGCGTCGAAGCCTCGGGCGGGGCCTCTTCGGCGTTCAAGGTCAGTACGAGCGGCGGCCTCACGACGATCAAGATCGGCGATGCGAACGCCACGGTGACGGGAGCGCACACCTACACCATCCACTACCTCGTGCGCGGAGCCATCAACGGCTTCGCCGATCACGAGGAGCTCTACTGGAACGCGGTCGGCCCCAACTGGGCGGTTACCATCTCGGATGCGAAGCTAACCGTGATCGCGCCGGCGATCCAACAGGTCGCGTGCTTCCAAGGCTCAGACGGCTCGCAGCTCCCCTGCGACCACATCCGCTTTCGCGAGGGTGCGACGACGGCAACGTTCGGCGCTGCGACGCTCTTCCCGTTCCAAGGGCTCACCGGGGTCGTCTCGATGCCCAAGGGCGCCGTGCCGGTCACCGTCTTGAAGCAGGAACGATGGGCGTTGACGCGCGCGTTCAGCGTTGCGCCCGGTCCGGCCGGCCTCGCCGCCGGCGTCCTCGTCCTCTTGGTCGGTGGGTTCGTACTGGTGGCATGGCGGCGCGGGCGGGACCGTGTCTTCGTGGGATCGGATGTCGACAAGGTGCTGGGCGGCACCGGGGGCGACCAGGCCGTGCCGTTGGGGCAGGCGGATGCATCCGCGCCGGTCGAGTTCGCGCCGCCGGAGGGGTTACGCCCCGGCCAGATCGGGACGCTCATCGACGGTCAGGCGAACACCCTGGACGTGACAGCGACCATCGTCGACCTCGCGGTGCGCGGCTACCTGCGGATCGAGGAGATCCCCGATCCAGGGCTGTTCGGGAAGGCGGACTGGCGGCTGGTTCGGCTCGGAGGGGACGAGGCGGCCCTGCAGCCGTACGAGGAACGTCTCTACACGGGGCTCTTCGACGGGGCCCACGACGTGACGCTCTCGTCGCTACGAACGCGGTTCGCAGCGAAGCTTGCCGACGTGGAAGAGAAACTCTACGTGGACGCGATGAAACGGAAATGGTTCATCGTCCGTCCCGACAAGGTCCGCGCCAGCTGGCATGCACGCGGTTGGTTGGTGATGCTCGCCGGCGCCGTGCTCACGTTCTTCCTTGCCAAGAACACTCATCTCGGACTCGTGGGAATTGCCGTTGTCCTGGCGGGGATCGCGATGGCGTTCGGCGGGCGATACATGCCCGCGCGCACCGCCACGGGGACGGCGATGCTCCGCCGCGTGCGAGGGTTCCGAACCGTCATCGAGAAGTGCGAGGAGTACACCGCGAAGTGGGCGGAGCAGGAGAACGTGTTCACCACCTTCTTGCCCTATGCGGTCGTGTTCGGCGTCACCGAGAAGTGGGCGAAGACGTTCGAAGCGTTGGGGACCCAGGCCGATACCGGCTGGTACGTGTCCCCGCTGCCCTTCACCTACCTCGCGCTCGGGCACGCGCTGGACGGCTTCACCGTTTCGACGGCCGGCGTCATCTCCTCGACGCCGGCCTCGAGCGGCTCCAGTGGCTTCAGCGGTGGTGGCGGGTTCAGTGGTGGCGGGTTCGGTGGCGGCGGCGGCGGGAGCTGGTGACGCACGTGTTCCCCGCGACCCCTTCGTTGCATCCCACCCGGTAGCATCGTTGCTCCATGCGGATCACCTTCAGCGAAGACGGCAGGGACTTCCACCGCCGCGGATGGGCCGAGCTCGTCGAGGCGGATCCCGCGGGCACCTTCTTCCACACCCCGATGTATCTCAAGCTGTATTGGGAGGAGTTCGGGGAGCAACCCGAGCATCTTCTCCTCGCGTTCGCGGAGGAGGACGACGGTACGCAGACCGGCGCCGTGGCGTTCGAGCGGATCGACGAGACCCTTCGCTTCCTCGGCGGCACAGAGGTAACCGACTACATGGGGCCGGTCGGTATCCCGGAGCGCCGGGAGGTCGTGTCCAAGGAACTGTGGGCCGCACTGGTGGCGCGAGGGGACTGGCGAGCCGCCGATCTTCGGGGCCTGGCCGCCGACAACCCGTGGCTCCGCCTCCTGGCCGAAGGTGCAGCCTCCCAGGGGCTCGGCGTCGAAGAGACCGAGGATCAGAACGGCACGGCGCCCTTCCTTCCGCTGCCTGCCACTTGGGACGGCTACCTTGACGCTCTGCCCTCCAAGCTCCGGCACGAGATAAAACGCAAGGCGAACAAGCTCGAGACGGAAACGGGCCCGTTCCGGATCGAGACTGCTACGGCGGCGACCCTGAACCCGATGCTGGACCGCTTCGTCGAACTCCACCGGATGAGTGAGGGACCAAAGGGCGTCTTCATGCAGCCGGGGATGGAGATCTTCTTCCGGCGACTGGGTGAGGCGTTCCTTCCGCTGGATATCTTCACGCTGACGTTCATCGAGGTCGCGGGGGAACTGGCCGCCGGCACCATCGGCTTCCGTTTCGATGAGACGTTCTTCCTCTACAACTCGGCGTTCGACCGCAAGTGGGGGAACCTGGCACCCGGGATGGTGCTTGTGGGGGAGGACATCCGTTTCGCGATCGAGTCCGGCTGCGTGGCATTCGATCTATTGAAAGGCGACTATCAGTACAAGTATCGGTTCGGGGCCGAACCCCGGCTTGTGCGCCGGCTACAGATCACTCGCTAGGCAGAGTGGCTCACGCGGCCTGGATATCGGCTGTCGCCAGTAGCGCGCCGTTCGCGTCGCGGATGGAGAGATGGTCGAACGTCGTGAGGTCGGTGGAGGTGTCGAGCCATGCCGATCCGTCTCCGCCTGGCGGGATCTTGAGCGGCCAGATCTGGATGGTCCGACCGTCTGGGGCTTCCAGCGTTGCGGTTGCCTTGCCCGGGGCGGCCCCCGGGGCGCGAACGAACACCGCGGCCCACGACTGGTCCTTACTGGAGTCGTAGACAACGACGCTACCTTCAACCGTGCGTCCGGGGGCAGGCTGTAGCGGGCCGGCGCGGAACTCCTTGCCGCCAAGGATCTGGAGCAGGTGGGTATAGCTCGCGCCCTCGGCCGACGTCACGGATGCGGTGTGGTGTTCCTCCAACCCCCAGCCGAGGGAGCCGGCAAGCGCGATGACGGCAGCCGCGGCAGCCATCCACGGGGCGGTGAACCGGCTGCGCCGCCGAGCGATCGAAGTCGGCGCGGCGGCCCACTCGGCGTGCAGGACCTCGCTCACTCGCTCGGCGAGCTCCTCCGGAGGTTCCCGGTCATGAGAGGCGCTTGCGAACGCGGCGAGTCCATCGGCTAGTGCCGCCGACTCCGCCCTGCACCCCCCGCACCCGCGAAGGTGCGCGGCCACCGCGACGGAGTCCTCCTCGCTCAACGTCGAAAGGAGGTGATCGGACAACCGCTCCCGGACCTCATCACACGTCATCGAGGAGCTCCTGTCCCATCGCCTCGCGCAGCCGCAAGAGCGCCGTACGGATCCGCGTCTTCGCGGTCCCGACCGGGATCCCTTCGATCTCGGCAACCTCGCCGCTGGTTCGGCCGCCGAAGTAGGCGAGTTCGAGCGCCGCACGCTGTTCCGGACTCAGGGCCGCCATCGCCTTTCGGGCACGTCCCGCCATATCAGCGGTCGTGGCCAGCTCCTCAGGACCCTGCGTCAGGTCCACGTCCTGCGGTTCCCCGACCTTCTCCAGTGACCTCGATTCCAGGACCCGGCGGCGGAGAGAATCGATGGCGAGCGATCTCGCGACCAGCAGCACCCAGGTCTCGAGCTTGCCACGGTCGACGTCGAAGGACCCCGCGGTTCGCCAGAGCTTGACGAAGGTGTCCTGCACCAGATCCTGCGCCGCGGCGTCGTTCCCGAGCATGACGATCCCCAATCCATATACGCGTGAGGAGAATCGCCCGTACAGTTCGTCGGCAGCCCGCTGGTCACGTCCAACGAACGCCCGCATCAGGGCTCCGTCGGACTCGGGCTCTCTCGATCGCATCCTCAGCACGCTACTCTGTAGGTGTACGAACGGGAAGGCGGATGGGTTCGGCGCGGCGACCGGGAGTGTCAGTGGTAGCCATGCGCACGGTAGCGGGCGAAACCGGCGTAGAAATCATCCGGTGACACCCCGAACGCGGTCGTGAACGCCTTCGTGAAGTTCCCCGTATGCGCGATGAGGGGCCAGAAATCGCGCAGAGCCTGTTCGCTGGACTTGGACAGCAGGTAGTCGACGGCACCGAAGGCCACGGTGTATTGCTGATAGGTACTCAGATAACGCATGCGCTGCAATGGTCTCGACGTCTCGGTACGCGCGACCGCCAGCCGTTTCCTCCGGGCGGGTCCGAACGGTGCCTTTCCGAGGCTCGCGGCCGCACGAACCGATTCGTACTCGGCGGTACCCTCGATGAACCAGTCGGGGATGTGGACGGTGGGAACGGGACACTCCGACGTGTATCGCGAACATGTGCGGAACGGGAACTGCACCACGTGGTACCACTCATGGAGGAGGATCTGCAGCTTCTGCGGTTGCGTCAAGGTGGGCCAGGCACCGCCCGCGTAGACGAACACCGTTGCGGATCCGCGGTCGGTGAACGTGGCGAGCGCGGCGATGTTGTAGTTCGAGCCGTTCACCACGTGGGTCACCACGGAGGGGTCGGGGCACGCCGGCACCTGGATGTCGTAGTACTCGCGAGCGGTCTCCGTCGCCCGGTGGATGAGTTCCTTGTCGGCCTTGGGGAGCCCTGCACCGAAGTCGAAGGTCAGCTTGAAGTCGGACACACTCGAAGTGCAGCTCGAAGCAGAGGCCGAGGCTGCCGGACCACCCGAGGGCTCGAGGTCGCCGATCGTCGGCCCTGCGCTGGTGCAGGCCGCCAGGATGATGACGCCGCACGCGGGGAAGAGCCGGGCCGGCCATCGACGGCCGGCCCGCAGCACGACCTTAGACATATGCCCTGATGTGACGGAGCACCAACTCGGCGAGGGCAGTATCTCCGCCGAGCGACACGGTGCCGGCGGCAAGCACGGCATCCGGCCGCAACCGCTGTCCGGCGACGAGCGCGAACTGCGGGGCGCGTCCCTTGATCCAAGCGTCCGGCTCATGTCCCGATCCCGGGATCTCGCCCGCGCCCAACCCCCAATGCCACGTTCCTTGACCCGCGCCCTCCAGGTCGATGCGGACCGTCGACCCCGCGAGCGACTCGCCCGCCTGGCCCAGCGCCCACGGGAGCATCCGCACCCCGAGATCGACGGTCAGGAAGATCGGCCAGTGTTCGTACTGCGGGCCGAGGCCGTTCGTCGCACGCATGTCCTCGCCGTGCAGCCACCATTCGACGATCCGAGTCTGCACCAGGTACGGGGCGGCGATTGCCCCCGACATCCAGCCGAACAGCTGATCCGCCCATGCCGCGTCGGACAGGCGCGCGGCGTGGGCCAAGAACGATTCCGCGGCCTGCCCCCAAAGCGTGAGGACCTCGCGGGTGGACAGGCCCGCGCGCCGGTTCACGGTCCACGAGTTGAACCCATCCTGATCGAACGCGCGGTCTCCAAGTTGTGTCCGGTACTCGTCGAGTTCCTGCGCTGGCTCTCCGGCCACCAGCTGCGCAGCGGCGGTGTCCCCGGCGCCCAGGTGCGCCATGACGTCGCGGTTCCACCAACCGGTCGCGGCACTCGGAAGATCCCACGACGCAGGCTCGGCGAACTGGATCATCCGTCCCAGGCGTTGCCGCTCGGCGTGCGCGATGCCGAGCAACGTGTCCTTGTCCAAGCTCACCCGATCTCCGATCCTCTCCGGTGTCGGCGCGGATTGTACATTCGCGGCATGCACCTCCTCCTTGCTCCCGACAAGTTCCGCGGCACGCTCACGGCCAGGCAGGCCGCCGAGGCCTTCGAAACCGGCTGGCGGCGCGGCCGCCCGGAAGACACCTTCGACCTCGCCCCGTTGGCCGATGGCGGCGAGGGGACGCTCGAAGCGCTCGTGGATGCGCTGGGGGGCTCCGTCGTGGAGGCGGAGGTAACGGGGCCGTTGGGGGACCGGGTACGCGCCGCCTTCGGGCTGGCCGAAGGTCGACGTGGCCGCGTCGCGGTCGTCGAGATGGCGCGCGCCTCCGGGCTCGCCTTGCTCCCACCCGACCGACGAGACCCCGGGCGCGCCAGCACGATCGGCACGGGCGAGCTGATCCGCGCTGCGCTCGCACATGCTCCGGCCGGGCTGATCGTCTGCATCGGCGGGAGCGCGACCAATGACGGCGGTGCAGGGATGGCACAGGCGTTGGGTGTTCGACTGAGCGACGCCGCCGGCTCACCGATCGAACCGGGAGGGATCGCGCTGATGACCCTGGCCGGGATCGATCTCGCCGGACTCGATCCCCGGATCCGAGCGGTGAACGTGATGGTGGCGAGCGACGTGGATAATCCGCTCTGCGGTCCGATGGGTGCCAGCGTTGTCTACGGCCCCCAGAAAGGAGCGTCCGCGGATGATGTTCGGATCCTTGATGGCGCACTGGGGCATCTGGCCGCCGTCGTGGATCGCGATCTCGGTATCAACCTCAAGGATGAGCCCGGGGCAGGAGCGGCCGGGGGGCT
>JAXDJY010000388.1:0-3719 GCA_034667445.1 Actinomycetota bacterium
CTCGCGCGTCCGCCACATCAAGCGCACCAGGCATGTCGCCGGACCGCAGGCGAACGATTCCCCGATGCCGGTGGACCCCGCGTTGGCGGCAGTGCTTGCCACCCTCGCTCCGGCCCAGCGTACGGCGATCGTCCTGCGGTTCTATCTCGACATGTCGGTCGAGGCGACATCAACGGCGCTGCGCAAGCGTCCCGGAACGGTGCGGGCGCTCACACCTCAGGGCATCGCGCGCCTCCGCGAGGCCCTCGGCGAGACCTGGCAGGAGGTTGGAGATGAATGACCTGTTGAAGGAGCGGATGACTCGCCTGGCCGAAAGTGTGAGTCCCGATGCGCCGGACATCCCCGCTCTAATGCAGCGCAGCCGTCGCCGGCGAGTCGTCGTCCGAACAGGACAAGGGATCTGCGCTCTGGCGCTTGTGATTGCGGTCACCTTGCCGCTCTTCGCGCTCTTGCCTCTCCACAGCGGATCCTCCGGCCCGACTCCACCGGGGCCCCCACATCTGGTCGTTGACTTCGGCCAGCCCCATCAGGGGACCTCGGGGGCACATGGTGGAGTGAGCGTCTCCTACGCGGGGATGACCATCGAGCCCCCAGGGAACTATCTGGAGGGGGTCTTCCCCTCCTTCTCCCACCTTATGTTGCCGCCGGGGACGCCGATCACATTCGCGGGTGACTCAGCCGGTGGTTCCGTCCGCTTTGCGCTCGCCAAGACCGACGTCACCGGTCATCCGTCGAAGACCACGCCCACGGTGCCGGGGGCCTACCGGATGACGATCAGCACCGGCTGGGTGAGCGCGACTCCTCGGACGACGATCATCAAGCCATCGTTCTCTGCGGAGATCGCGGTGGGTACTGCTTCGCCCCGATCCGAGCCCAGGGTCATGATCGCGGTTGGACGTCTCGGACCCACCGGATCACGTATCGGTATCAGCTACCGGGGTCGGGTGGTGCTACCAGCATTGGTCCAGAACCCGCCTGTCGATCCCGATGCCCTCGTTGGTCCGGATCTCTCTGCGCGCCTTCGAGCGCTGACGGTGCCGATAGGAACTCGGGTCGTCGCCGTTAGGGGCCAGATCAGCGGGGGCCAACTTCGAGCATGGACCGGCGCGGATAACTCGCCCGCTTCGATCGGCGTGAAATTCGACTTGTTACATGGTTGGCTCGCGCTGGTCTCCGGGCGGTACGAACTCAGCATGGCGGTCCAAAGCCCGGGCAGCCCGCAGATCTGGGTGACGTTCATGCTCAACGTCGAGCAGGGCTCCCAGGTCACATCTTCGCCGGGGGCTCCCGCATCCGACCAAGCCGCTTGTGCGGCAGCGATGGCATCGTTGGTCGCTCATCGCGCACAGTTGGCCGCAGATGGAAAGAGTGCCGCGAAGATCGCGAAGGCATGGCCACGCGTCAACGAGTCGACCTGTGTCGTGACCAGTTCAGGCGTGGTCACGTTCGAGACCTCTGACGGCAGTCGCCAGATCACTGTTTCACTCAACGCCGGTTCTTCCGACTCCCCACAGCCCGCGTCGCCCTAGGTAGGTCGGAGGCCTGCTCCGACGGCGGACCCGTCCAGGAGTCCGACTCCAGGGTCCGCGTCTCCGAAGGCCCGATCAGCCGATCTGGGATTCACCTTCAAGCATCTTGCCTGTGTTGGCATCGAGGAACAGCCAGAAGATGCACGGCCCTGGGGAGGGCGCGACCGAGACGTGTTCACCGAAAGCCGGATTGCAGAAGTGGTATCGGATCCCATACGCCAGCCGATGGTCGAAGCGGTAGGTGCCATCCCCCCTCGGGGCGGTGAAGAGTCCGAGTTGAACCGTAGCGTCGGGAGAAAGGTGGAACGCATGATCCACCGTCTCGAAGCGGGCTATCGCTTCTTGGGCGGTGAGAAGCGGTGGGGTGCCTGTTGGAGGAGGGTCGAACCTAGTGCCGATCACGGTGTCGATCAGGACGGTGGAGGTCAACGACATCGCGCTGGGCGTCGACGTCTCAGCGGGCGTTGTCGGCGCGGGAGACCTCAACAGGGCAGGAACCCACGCTAGGGCCGAGATGTCGGCGGGCAGGTTCCGCACGAGTGTGGATGACTCAGAGCCGTCCGAACGGATCACACCCAGCTGCGCCGGGGGGTTCGCGCCAGAAACAGAACTCTGGCGCGAGAATGCGACCCATCTCCCATCCGAGGACCAGGCGGGTGAACGACAGATCGTGTTCACGCAGTGCGTCAGCTGGGCTAGCCCGCCGGATACGTCTCTCAGGAAGATGTTCGAGGTCCGGCGGTGCGGGACCTTCAGCTGGGCGAACCCCTCGAACGCGAGGGTCGCGCCGTCGGGCGACCACGCTGGGCGATATGCGGCGATGATCCCTTCCTGGCCGGGGGCGACAAGGGACTGCTGTGAGCCACTGGATACGACCACCGACCAGAGCCCCCGATCCCCGCCTTCACAGCTCACTGCGAAAACGAGGCGCTGACCGATCGGGCTCCAGGCGGGCTGTTCGTCGGCACACACACGCCCCATCTCCGTGGCGGCGGTCACGAGTTGAAGGTCCGAGCCATCGGGCCGTGCGGTGTAGATGCCCGCTCTGCCCGCGAAGGCAAGGCGCGTGCCGTCAGGCGACCAAACCGCAGGTCCCGCGCCACCCCCCACGTCGTTGGTATATCCCGGGGGGATGGACAACACCCTTCGGCCTGAGCCATCGATGTTCATCACCGCGATCTGCTGCGCCGTAAGGCCATGCTCCCGGTAGCCGGCTCGAAACGAGATGCGTTGACCATCCGGTGAGACGGATGGATACGCGCCCGGGCCGAGGTCCGCAACGGTCGCCGTCGTCAGGTCATATCGATAGAGCTCGGACTGGGGGCCAACCCCACTCGCGATGATCAACGAGCCGCCGAGACCCGGCGGAAGACCGACGACGCCGCCCGGAGCTACGGACGCATGGGACCCCGGCTTGCCGGAGAATGATCGGTTCAGAACCGCGAAGATCCCAACTGCCATGACGAATGCAGTTGCCGCGGCGACGAGTTGTCTACGCCTAGACGCTCCGCGCGTCGCGGGCATCTCGGGTTCGCGACCCAGGACATCTCGCCATACATCAGGAGCAGACGCACGCCTGAAGGCCGCGAAACGGTCTTCGAGACTCATGTGTCCTCCCCCAGTAGGGCGCGAAGGCGCCTGCGGCCACGGCTCAGGTGCACCTTCACGCTGCCGCTCGTCATCCCAAGGATCGACGCCACTTCGCGGACCGGACGGTCATCCAGGTAGTGCAGGACAACCGTCGAACGTTGACGATCAGGGAGCTGGCGCAGTGCGTTCGCAAGTTCGATGGCGGGCAGTTCGAGTTCGTACGCTCCCTCGGGGAGGGACGGGATCGGGCGGCGGCCAGCCTTCAGTTCCCCGCCGGCGATCTTGAAGGCTGCCTGCCACACCCATCGTTCGGGGTCCCGCACCTCAACACCTCGCCTCAGGAGTTGGGCAAAGGCTTCTGCCTCCGCGTCACTCGCGATCTCGGGGTCACCGGCGAAGCCGAGCAGCGCCCTCCAGATCCGGTCGCCCTGCTCCCGATAGAGGCGCTCGACCGCATCCGTTCGGCTTGTTTCAGCCCCGGTGTCCCTCACTCTGCCCACTAAGGGAGCATGACTGGTGTTTTCGGTTGACAGCCGCGGCGAAGTATCTACGAGTCGGTCGTGCTCAGGGCCTGAACTCGAACGCCGAGAGAAGGTGGCC
>JAXDJY010000389.1:0-6273 GCA_034667445.1 Actinomycetota bacterium
GACCATCCGGCCCTGGAGCGAGAGGTGGAGATCGTGCTCGCCCGCGCCCCGCAAGTGGGCCCGGATCTCGCCCGCGATGTGGCGACCGCGGTGTCTCGGCTTCGCGAACTCGACCTGGCGAAACTCCCCGGCGTGGCCGAGACCATCGACTGGGCCAACGCCCTGGCGTTCCTCGGCGTCTCGCGACTGGACGCAGGGGTTGCAGCCGACACGCTCGGCACTGTGGTCAAGGATCACGAGGACCAAACGCTCGTGGTGGGACGGCTCGCAGAGATCGTTCGTGCGCCCGACGCCTGAGGAGCGGGAGAACGGCGGTCGGCGCACGGTCGCCGCGCTCGTCGGGTTCGGTCGAGAGCTCCGTGAAGCAGGGCTTCCGGTCGGCACCGGGCGCGTCCTCACCTTCGTGCGCGCGGTCGCGGCGCTCGGTTCAACACGCGTCGAGGACCTCTACTGGGCGGGACGGGCGACGCTGATCGCACGTCCCGAGGACGCCGCGGCGTTCGATCTCCTGTTCGCCGCTTGGGTTCGTCGTTCAGGCGTTCTCCCCGGAGAGATCGACACCACCGGACTCGCGGGTGAGGAACTCTTCGCCGCCGAGCCGCGCGGTGCGGCTGAGATCGTGCACGCAGGCATGGGTGACGAAGCACCGCCCGCCCGAGACGGGGAGATGACCGGCGACCTCGGGCTGGTCGCGAGCAGGATGGAGGTCTTGCGGCACAAGGCGTTCTCGCAGCTGACCCCGGAGGAACGGCGCGCGGTCGAACGCGCGATCCGCCGGTTGGTGGTCCGTGCGCCACTTGCGCACACGCGCCGCCGACGACCGGCCCGTGACGGTGACCGGTTCGACCTCCGGAGAACGCTCCGCGCATCGCTCCGCACGCAGGGCGAGCCGTTCGACCGTCGATGGCGTGGGCGGCGGACCCGCGCTCGCCCGCTCATGCTCATCCTCGACGTCAGCGGATCCATGGCGCCTTACTCCCGCGCGCTCATGCAGTTCGGCTACGCAGCCATGGCGGCCGGCCGTCGGGTCGAGGTCTTCTGCTTCGGCACCCGCCTCACTCGGGTCACCCGAACGATGCGAACCAACGATCCCGACAGGGCGATGGAACGGATCGGCGAGCAGGTCGCCGATTGGGAAGGGGGCACCCGGATCGGCGAGTCGCTCAAGACACTGGTCGACGGCTGGAGCCAGCGGGCGGCGCTCCGCGGTGCCGTCGTGGTCCTGTGTTCCGACGGGCTCGAACGCGGCGATCCCGACCTGCTCCGCCACCAGATGGCCCGCCTCCACCGCCTCGCGCACCGGGTGGTGTGGGCGAACCCCCTCAAGGGCTCGCCCCGGTACCAGCCGCTCGCCAGGGGGATGGCCGCGGCGCTCCCCAGCGTGGACGAATTCGTGAGTGGGCACGACCTCGAGAGCGTCGAGGCGCTGGCGGCGGTCCTGGCCCGCCGAAGGTAGCCTCTTTGCCTATGGACGACGACGAGGTCATAGCCGCGCACGAAGACGACTTCGCGCAGGCCGACGCAGCGGCAAGCGAACGCCGCCGCCCGAACCGTCGCGGGTTCTGGATCATGATCGTCACCGTCGGACTGACCGGTGTCTTGGTGGTCGTGGAGATCTTCGCGAACCGGCCGCTGGTGAACTCGATCGGTCGGGCGGAGCACGACCTCACGCTGGTGCACGAGCGCGCCGTCAAGATCGAGGATGCCTCCGGGTCCTACCTGGACGCGGATGCGGGGGCGCTCGTGTTGCCGGGCGACACCGTCACGATGATCTCTGGGGACCTCGTGGCAAAAGGACCGGGTCAAGTCAGCGTGTATGCCTCGGCGGACGGATGGGCGGCAGCCACCGAGGCCAGGCCCGACGCGTGTTTCTACATCGCCGAGGACCTTCATGGGGACGCCACGAGGTACGGCGGCGGGACGGTCTGCAGCGGTGAGGCCGCGTTCAAGCAGGCCCAGGACACCGCCTGGTAGCTCGCAGGTTACGGCGCCGGCTGGTCTCCGGGCGGGCCACCGATCGGTGGCGGCGGGGGAGGCGGTGGGATCGCGACTCCGCCGGGAGCCGCGGGTGTCGGCCAGTTCATCGTCGCTGCCGAACCGGTACTGCCCATGCCGCTCCCGATGCCCGTGTTCGATCCCTTCCGGATGACGACCGTGTTGGCCGCGCGGTCCCCGAGACGTTGGCGTGTCGGTGAGATCCACACCAGGATGGCCGCGAGCAGGTAACCGGTGAACCACTCCACGACACGGACGAGGTTGCGGACGGTCGCGCCCTGCCAGGTGCATTTCGACCCGTCCTCCTGCACGACGCGGATCCCCATGGCCAGCTTCCCAACCGTCGCCCCGAGGGTCCCCTCCATGACCGTGAAATAGACCACCATCAACGCGAGGGACGCGAACAACCCGCCGCCGTTGTAGTGGAAACTGTAGGTGTTGAGCCCACCGGGTGTTCGGACGTGCTCGAAGTTGATCCACCGGAATCCGACCAGGCCGAGGATCAGGCCATCGATGAAGATCGCGACGAACCGCCGTCCAACGCTCACGTACTTCACGGAACAAGTCCTTCCCTCGGGAGGCTCCGACCGTAGGGCGGCGAGGGCAGCCGGTCAAGCAACCCATCCCAGGATCGTGGGTCGCAGCTGTGGCTCCTGACGTTCAGGTTTCACCCTCTTGATGCCGATAACTAGGTCATGCGGGGGACACGACGACTCGGTGCGCTCGGGGCCCTCGGGGCCTTCCTTACGATGGGCGCGCTCCTCCCGGCGGCTGCGAGCGCGGGCCTGCACGCTTCCTCCACCACCACGGCAATCGCCCCCGGGCTCACATTGACGAAAGTGACCGACCCGGCCGGTCCGTATCAGATGCGGATCCTCACGGTCGATCCGACGAAGGCGATCAGCCTCGACGTGGCCACGGCCGGTAAGGCGATCGGGGCCTACGCCTACACAAGCCGCATCGGCTCCAACGTCGGGGCACTCGCAGCCATCAACGGCGACTTCAGCGTTGACCCTGGCCGACCGGTGCATATGCTCATGAACGACGGCACGCTCTTGCAGAGCGGCATCCAGTCTGGGACGGCGTTCTCCGAAGCCCAGAACGAACTCCAAGGGTTCGTCGGGACTCCTGGTTTGAACGCGGCGGGTTCCACCGTCGGGGTGAGTGCTTCCGACTTCGCCGTCAACAGCTGGAACAGTGGTGCTCCCGGCAGCGACGGGATCGCGGCGTTCACACCCTACGGCGGCAGGACGGAGCGGCCGCCGTCGAATGCCTGCGCCGTTCGTCTCAGCGCATCCACCAAGCTGAAGTGGACGAGCAGCAGCCAGTCGAAACTCACCCGCGACTACAGCGTTGACGCGGCCGGATGTTCGTCGTCGGCGATGACCTTCGGGAGGAAGGGTGTGGTCGTTCTCGCGTCCCGCAACTCGGGGACCGGCGCGAGCACATTGAAGAAGCTCAGCCCCGGTGCCACGGTGCGCCTCACGTGGACGGATGGGTGGACGGACAGCGTGGATGCGATCGGCGGACAGCCGCAGTTGCTGAGCAACGGGTCCGTGGTTGCGCCGGCCACGTGCGGCGGCGACTACTTCTGCATGCGCAACCCGCGGACCGGTGTCGGCGTCGCTCCGGACGGCCGAGTGTTCATGGTGACCGTGGACGGGCGCTGTTCGTGCTCGGTGGGCATGACGCTCGTGCAGTTCGCGAAGGAGTTCCAGTCGCTGGGAGCAACGTGGGCTATCAACCTTGACGGTGGCGGCGGGACCACGATGTGGGTCAAGGGGATGGGCGTGGTCAATAGACCGTCCGACACGACCGGTGAACGCCCGGTCACCACGGCGCTCGTGGTTCTGCCCGGCCCCGATCCGAGAGAACCGATACCTGGGTTCGCGTCGCTCGGTGTTCGTCCTGGGACCGATGTGGCGGTTGGTTCGATGCTGGCCCGCCAGGCCGCCACCTTAGCCTCGACGGACCCAGGTTCGACGGGGGGATTGTTCCAAGCGATCGATGACGGCTGGCTCGGGTGCGCCGTCAGCCGGTGTTCTGCAGGCCCGCCGCTACACCGCTGATCGTGATCGCCGCCAGCCGTTCGAGTTCGGTTCGGCGCTCCGGATCGGCTTCGCCCGCCCGGAGTTCGGCGAGGCTTCTGACCTGGAGCAGGCTCAACGCGTCCACGTAGGGGTTCCGCAGGTCGATCGCGCGCCGTAGGGCAGGACGATCCGCGAGCGGTTCCGATCCACCCGTCACGGCGAGCGTAAGCGACCGTGTCAGCTCGAACTCCGCTCTGATCACCTCCCACGCAGGGTTCGCCGGTGCGAGCGCGGCGTAGCGTTCGCCGATGGCCATGTCTGCCTTGGCGAGGGAGAGCTCGACGTTCTCGAGGAAGCTCGCGAAGAACGGCCACTGTCGGCGCATGGCGCGGAGGCGCTTGGTCCCAGCCGGCGTGCCGCTCGGCCCCTGCCCCGCGACAGCGGCGAGGCCCGTCCCCACGCCGAACCACCCGGGAAGATTGATCCGGCTCTGTCCCCACGCGAACACCCACGGGATCGCGCGCAGGTCCTCGGTCCCGCCACCGAAGGCTGCCCCTCGCCGTGCGGGGCGTGAACCGAGCGTCAGCGAGCCGATCTCGTCCATCGGCGTGATCTGCAGGAACAGATCGATGAACGCAGGCCTCGCTACCAGCTCCCGATAGACGTCCTCCGACGCCTCGGCCATCTTGGCGGCGTCGTCATGGAAGCGATCCCAAGCTTCCGCGGACGCGCTGTCGTGAGCCGGCGTCGATGCGACCAGGGCCGCGTTGGTCAGCTGTTCCAGGTGCCGCTGCGCGACGCGCAGGTTCCCGTAGCGCGCGAACGCCACCTCGCCCTGCTCCGTGACCTTGACACGTCCATCGACCGAGCCGGGCGCCTGGCCCAAGATCGCACGGTTGGTCGGACCGCCCCCGCGGCCGAGCGCCCCGCCACGCCCGTGGAACAGGGTGAGCGTCACACGGTTCCATCTCGCCCAAGCCGCCAGGTCCGCCTGCGCGCGGAAAAGCGTGATATTGGCGGCGAGCACACCGATCTCCTTGGCGGAGTCGGAGTAACCGAGCATCACTTCCAGGCGGCGATCGCGCTTGTCCAGGTGCGCGGCGAAGCCTGGGAGCCGGAGCAGCTGGTCGAGCATCGCCGTGGCCCCGTTCAGGTCATCGCGGGACTCCAGGAGCGGGACGACCTCCAGCAGCAAGCTTCGGTCGGGCAGGGCGAGCCTGTTGATCGCGTGCACGGCGACCACGTCGGCGGCCGAGCGGGTGAAGCTCACGATGTAGCGGCCGGCGGCGGCCGGCCCGAAGCGTGTCTGGATGTCCCGAATCGCGCGGAGGGTCTGGATGACCTCGCGGGTACCGCTGCTCATCCGTTCGTGGTCCGCTTGGATGGTCGAGGCTCCGCCGAACGCAACCCGGTCGAGCGCGGCAGCGTCCGTCGGATCGTGCCCGAGTTCGCGCAGCGCCTCGGCATGGACATCCGAATGCTGCCGAACCTCGAGTGAAGCCAAGTGGAACCCGAAGATCTGCGCCTGCCACACCAGGTGTTGGAGTTCGCCGTAGGCCAGGCGCGCGAGTCCCGAAGCGGCCAGCGAATCTTGGAGCGTCCGGAGATCGTCGAGGAACGCCGACGGCTCGGGGTACGCGCCGGTGCTACCGGTTCGCGTGGCGGAGAGGCGTTCGGCCGCCATCACCAGCGCGCGCCGGTGGGGCGCGTCCGGGAGTGTTCGCGAGAGCCGCGTGGCGACGCGGGGGAAGACGTCCTCGTCTCGGCGCAGACATTCATCGAGTGCTGGAGACGCGGGCGCATCCCGGTCGGACACGGCGAGCGAACGTGAGATCCGCCGGGACGCCGCCTCCAGACCTAGGAGCAGGTGTTCGGCCTGGATCGCTGCCGCGGTCACGGTTCCCGCCGACGTGACGTGCGGGTTGCCGTCGCGGTCCCCGCCGATCCAGGACCCCCATCGCAGCGGCGGGTCGGCGAACGCAGGAGGGCGTTGGCCGGAGCCGGGCCGGAGGCTCCGATCGAGCGAACGGCACACCAGCGGCGCGACCCTGAAGATCGTTTGATCGAACAGCGCCATGGCGGCGCGGACCTCGTCGAGTGGTTCCGGCCGGTGGCGCCGAACCGGATCCGTTCGCCAGAGGGACTCGATCTCCTCGAGGAGCCGCCGATCGTCGTCGTCGCGTTCCCCGGGAAGCAGGTGCGGGTCGTCGAGCCGGTCGAGCAGGGCCGAGATCCGCCAGAGGGATTC
>JAXDJY010000390.1:0-3471 GCA_034667445.1 Actinomycetota bacterium
GGATGAGGAAGAAGATAACCAGCGCCCTGGTAGACCCCAGCTGTTGAGGAGCCTCCTCCTCATCCCGCTTGCGATAGCGGAACACGAAGAACAACAACAGCAACTCGACGATGACGAATACGGGGGCTGCGATGATCGTGATGGTCACGAACAGTTGGTGCACCTGCTGGCCCTGCTCGGTCGCGCCGGCTTGCGCGCAGCCGGTCGAGAGCAAGCCGAGAACACCAGCCCCCACGAGGAGGCGCTTTCCGCGCGCGGGCGGAACGTGGGTTACTTCACCGAGAACTGGTACACCATCCCGATGGAGGCGTGCGGGGGTCCGTTGTCCTTGCCCTCCGGCGTGCCCTGCTGCCAACACGCGAAGAAATACTGGCCCGGAGGAAGGTTGAACACCCCCGAGATGGTCGCACCCGTCGAGACGTCGTCGACCTCACCGTAGTGCAGGTACTGACTCTCACATGGCCCACCTCCGACACAGCCCTTCACCTTGGCGCTCGCGATGATGTCCTGCACCGTCTTTCCCTGGGGAAGGGCGGCAACGATCATCTCGTGCACGATCGGGAACGACTCCCGGTTGGAGAAGTTGAGCTGGATGTTGCCGGCGGGGATGCTCGCGGGCATCCCGTTGTAACGGAACTTCTGCGCGAAGACGTCGTAGGCAACAACTCCGGACCCGGATCGGCCCTTCGAACACCCCGACGCTATGAGTACGAGCGCGGCCAACATGCATGCCACACCTCTCCACCGATACCCGATCCGCGCCACGACGGGCCCTCCCTCTGGTCGGAATCAGCGCGAACGTAGGTCCCCAAACCCCGCGGCGCAAGCCAGATGACGAAGTTGTCATGCGGATCGGCGCACGGCGAGGTGGCGAAGATGAGCCCTCCGTCATCTGCGCGACGATAGGGGTGTACGCCGGGGTCTTCTACCATCTAAGCTCCGCGGTTGGGGGGCGCCGATGACGTTGGAACAGCACAGCTTCGAAGTCCCGTTGGGTCGATCGCGGATCCTCCTGATCGACGATGAGCCTCGGATCTTGAACTTCGTGTCGCGTGCCCTTCGAGGAGAGGGGTTCGACATCGAGACGGCGCAGGGCGGACAGCTGGGCGTCGAGGCTGCCCTGGCCGGTGACTTCGACCTCATCATCTTGGACCTGCGGATGCCGGTTGTGGACGGTGGGACCGTCCTGCAACGCGTCCTCGCTCGAAAGCCCGACCAAGCGGTATTGGTGCTGTCGGCCCTGGGCGATCCGGCCTCCAAGGTCAAAGCGCTGGATCTGGGGGCCGACGACTACCTCATGAAACCGTTCTCCCTGAACGAACTCGTCGCACGTGTTCGCGCACGGCTCCGGGCCGCCGCGCGGCGGATCCCCTCCCACCTCTCAGCCGGCGTGCTCCGACTCGACATCCACCGCCGGGAGGTCGATGCCGGAACTGGCCCGATCCCGCTCGCCGAGCGTGAGTTCCTCGTGCTGGAGGAACTGATGAAGCACGCCGGAACTACGGTGCGCAAAGAGTTGCTCCTGTCATCGGTGTGGGGGTATCACTTCGACCCGACATCGAACGTGCTCGACGTCACGATCCGTCGACTCCGAACGAAGCTTGGGCGCGCTTCCATCACCACCGTTCGCGGGGAGGGGTACCGGATCGATGTCCGCTGAACATCGACGGTGGCCGCTCGCCACGTACTGGGCGGACGTGGCATGGGCCGCGTTCTCCCTGGTCAATCTCGGGGTGATGATCGCGATCCCTGGCTGGGAGACGATCCCGTTCCATTTCATCTGGGTGAGCCTCACCTTGCTCTATGGGTTCCGGGTCTGGGGCCTCGGGCGGACGTGGCTCGTCCTCGCTGTGGTCATGGTCGCCACCGGCGCGCCCATCGCCGCCGACGCCGCTTCGGGAACCCAGCCCTTGGGGGAGATCGCCGAAGTGCCGCTGATGACGGCGATGTTCGTCGTGATGGTCTGGCACGCGCGGCGCCGAGCGGCTGCCTTGGAGGAGGTCGAACGCGTATCCGAGACGAACGCGCGGCTCCTGGAACGCGAGCGTCGGTTCCTGCAGGACGCTTCGCACGAACTCCGTACACCGATCACGGTCGCGATGGGCCACGCGGAGTTGATCCTACGGGCGGCAACGGATGCCGCCGTCGCCGAGGACGCACGGGTAGTGGTCGACGAGATGGGTCGCCTGCGTTGGCTGGCCGAGCGCCTCCTGCTCCTTGCCTCCGCCGAACAGCCGAGCTTCTTACGGCCGCGGCTGCTGTCGCCGGGCACGATGATCGACGCCGCCATGCGGCGGTGGGCGCACATCCCGCGTACCTGGGCGGTCGTGCGCGGACCGGCGCCGGAGATCAACGGGGACGCGGATCGTCTCGCCGCAGCGCTGGATGCGCTGATAGAGAATGCCGTCACCTACACCGGAGACGACGACCGCATCGAACTCCGTCTGCGACAGGAGGGCGGGGACGCCGTGATCTCGGTGGCCGATGAAGGAACGGGGATCGCGCCGGAGCATCTCGAGAGCATCTTCGGACGGTTCGCTCGGTCCGACCCCAGCCGCAACCGTGGGGGCGTTGGGCTCGGCTTGAACATCGCGAAGACGATCGCCGAGGCGCACGGCGGTACGCTTCGCGTCACGAGCACGCTCGGGAAAGGAACCGTCTTCGAGCTCGTCCTGCCCGCCGCAACGAACGGACAGCAGTCGCCGCCGGTAGTCATCCCGGTGCCGCTCGCCGCCGACACCGTCGGGTCACGCTAGCAGTGAGGGCGGTGGTCGGCGCCTTAGGGATCTTCCGATCGTGGTCGTTGGATCCGCTGGTGCTCACTGGGCTCGGGGTCTCGGCGTGGTGGTACGTTCGGACTGTCGGACGGCTGCATCATGAAGGGGCCGCGTGGCCGGGCTGGCGGACGTGGTCGTTCGCCGGCGGCCTCGCGGTGCTGTTCATCGCGCTGGTGTCTCCGCTGGATGTCTATGCCGAGCGACTGCTATCGGTGCACATGGTCCAACATCTCCTCCTCACGTTGCTTGCACCGCCGCTACTGCTGCTTGGTGGTCCGATCACGCTCGCCATCCGGAGTGCGCACGGAACTCGACGAACATGGGCGCTCGGGTTGTTGCACGGGCGTGTCGTTCGCATCATGTCGGCACCAGCGCTCGGCTGGACGCTCTTCGTCGGAACGATCTACGCCTCGCATCTGCCTTGGTTCTACGACGCAACCCTGCGCAGCGCGGCGCTCCATGCCGCAGAACATCTGGCCTACGTCGCCACGGCTCTGCTGTTCTGGCGGCCGATCGTTGGGCGCGACCCCGGACCGGCGCGCCTTTCGCACCCTGCGCGGCTGTTCTCCCTCTTCCTCTTGATGCCCGCCATGACGTTCCTGGGGCTGGCGATCTACGGCTCGGACCGCGTGCTCTACACGCCATACCTGGCGACATCGCCGGCGCTCGGAACCTCCGCCGTCTCCGATCAGCA
>JAXDJY010000391.1:0-3338 GCA_034667445.1 Actinomycetota bacterium
AGCGCATGCGCCTCGCGATCCTCGAGCTGCTCGCGGCGCTCCTCGGAGGCCTGGGTGTGGCGCACGTACGCGAGCGAGACCTCAGCGCCCGCCTGCGCGAAGACGCGACCCAGCGCAAGGGCGTCGCGGTCGTTCTCGGTCCCGTCGTAAGAGATGATCGCTCGAGTTGACATGGTTCGTGCTCCTTCGTTTCGTTTCTGCTCTTTTCGACCAGCTTCGCAGGAGCCCTGGATCAGCGCCAGCGGACTTGCCGATGCATAGAATAAGCTCTACTTATGCTGAGCACCCAGCGGCTTCGGGTCTTCACGGAGGTTCTCCGGCGCCGGTCGTTCTCGGATGCGGCGAGTGCGCTCTCCTACACGCAGTCCGCCGTCTCGCAGGCGGTGGCGACGCTTGAGGCCGATGTCGGGGCCACGCTGATCGAGCGGGACCGCCGCGGCCTGCGGCCGACAACCGCGGGTGCCGTGCTCGCCGAGCATGCAGAGGCGATCCTCGCGCGGCTGGAGCTGGCCGAGGACGACATCGCGGCGGTGATGGAACTGCGCCGCGGGCGCCTGCGGATGGCGTCCTTCCCGACTGCGGGCGCGACGCTGATGCCGGTCGCGATCGCGTCGTTTCGCGCGGCTCACCCCGATGTCGAGTTGAACCTGGCCGAAGGCGAGCCCGAGGAGATCGTGCCGCGGCTGAAACAGGGCGATATCGATCTCGCGCTCCTGTTCGCGTTCCACGGCGTGGGCGACGCACTCTTCTCCGGGCTCCACGTCGTGGATCTCCTCGAGGACCCGATGCGCGTCGCTCTGCCGGCCGGCCATCCGCTGGCGAGCAAGCGGGAGCTGCGGCTGGAGGAGCTTGCGGCGGACGCATGGGTGCAGACCTCGGCAGCGAGCCCGTGTGCACGCCACGTCGTACGCTCCTGCCTCGCGTCCGGCTTCGATCCGGCGGTGTCGTTCGAAAGCGACGACTACGCCACCGTCCAGGGGCTTGTAGCCGCCGGCGTGGGTGTCGCGTTGATACCGGAGTTGGCCCTGTCGAGTGTCCGCGAGGACATCGCCGTGCGAGCGCTCAGGCCCGAGACCCCCGTGCGCCGCGTGTTCGTCGCGACAGCGCGCGGGGCGGCGACCGCGCCCGCGGCCCTCACGATGGTCGAGGTGTTGCAGGCGACGGCCTCCAGCTACGTCGAGGGCGTCGGCCGAGCGGCCGCCTGAACGACGAAGAGCCCCATCGCGGGGGCTCTTCGTCACTGCTCGATCCCGGGTCGGACTATCCCTGCGTCGCCGGGGCCGCTGTCGTCGCCGGAGCTCCCGAGGGGAAGCCGAGCGACGGGACGTCCGACGGGTACACCTCATGGCCATGCTCGGCGAGGTCCCCGATCTCCA
Organism: Actinomycetota bacterium; assembly: GCA_034667445.1. Classification (GTDB taxonomy): domain Bacteria; phylum Actinomycetota; class UBA4738; order UBA4738; family HRBIN12; genus JANXVR01. The sequence continues at coordinate 1,377 of JAXDJY010000391.1, forward strand.
TGTCCGCCTCCTTCATGCGCAGCGGCACGACGAGCCCGATCAGCTTCAGCAGGATGAACGTGCCCACCGCGCAGAAGCAGATGACCCACAGCGCGGCCCACGCCTGCTCCCTCAGCAGCTTCCCGCCGCCGTGGATCAGGCCGGGGAGCGGAGCGATGCTGGCCGTCTTTCCCTGGCCCGGGTAGAGGATCATCTTCGGGTCCGCGAACACCCCGACCAGCAGGCCGCCCGCCAGTCCGGCGAACCCGTGGGTGTAAATGACCCCGAGCGTGTCGTCCACGCGGCGGAAGAACCGCGCGCGGCTGAGGTAGTTGAGCGCGAAGTAGACGACGGTCACGCCGATCGCACCGATGGCCATCGCCCCCCAGCCGTTCACGTAGCCCGCCGCGGGTGTGATTGCCACGAGCCCGGTGATCATGCCGTTGACGCTGCCGATCAGGGTCGGCTTGCGACCGGTGGCGTAGTCCCACGCGACCCACCCGAGGAACGCCACGGCACACGCGAGGTTCGTGTTGAGAACCGCCGCGGAAGCGCTCGCGCCCGCGTAGTAGGGGTCGCCGCCGTTGAACCCGTTCCAGCCGAGCCAGAGGAGGCCCGCTCCGGTCGCCACCATCAGCAGGTTGTTGGGAGCGTCGATCTCACGGTCGCGCTGGAGCCTGGGGCCGATCACCGCTGCGGCCACGAATCCCGAGACCCCTGCCGCCAGGTGGATCACATAGCCGCCCGAGTAATCCAGCGCACCGTGCTGGGCGAACCAGCCGCCGCCCCAGATGGAGAACGCGTTGACGGTGTAGATGATCCCCGACCAAAGCAGCACGAACGGGATCCACGCTTTAAAGTTCACCCGGCCGAGCACCGATCCGAGCATCAGAATCGGCGTGATGGCTGCGAACACGAACTGGAAGTAGACGAGCGTGGAGGTGGGGAAGTGGAACGCCGGCCCGGTCGTTATGAGCGGGATGGCCGCTTGTCCCTGTTCCTCGGCGTGCCCGAGGACGGCCCCAGGCTTGCCCAGGATGTTGGCGAAGAAGCCGTGATCGATTCCGAAGATGTGCATCGGGTTGCCGAAGCCCATCCTGAATCCGAAGAGCACCCACACGATCAGGACGACGGCGAAGGCGGCGAACGACAGCATCATTGAGTTCACCGACCAGCGCTTCTGCATCACGCCGCCGTAGAGGACGACGAGACCGGGCACGCTCATCAGGCCGACAAGCGTGGCCGCGGTCATCTGCCAGGCGTTGTCGCCTGGGTTCAGCCAGTTGGGATAGGCAGACCACATCGCTGGCTTCACTCCCCTTGTCGGAGCGACTCTTCCGGTCGCGCTTCGCCAGCGGCATGCACCCGCCGGCCGGATAGATCCATGGAGGATCGCCCCAACGCCCATGCTCCGACCATGGACGCTTGTCCAAACACGGCGTGCCGATTTTCGCCCGCCGGTCGAGGTCGCGGCCCGCGAGGCGCGCTTAGACTCGCGGGATGCCTCTCGAGGGCCACTGGGAGCGCCAGCACACGCCGTTGCGGGCGATGGGCCGTCGCGAGGTCACGGCGCTGGCGATCGCCGTCGCGATCGTCGTGCTCGTCACTGTCGTGGCGGTCGTCACGTCGCCCGGGTCCTCGCGAGCCGCGGCGGGTTGCGTCGATGTGACGGTGCCGAGCACGACCGGCGCCGCACGCGCACATGCCTGTGGAGTGGCCGCCCGCCGTCTGTGCGCGTCGCCTGAGAGCAAGGCCGCTGCCACGCGCGCCGAGCTGCGCGCGCAGTGCCGCCGCCTCAGGCCATAGCTACTTGATGAACAGGATGTCCGCGTACCGCGGCAGCGGCCACAGGTCCTCGGCCACGATCCGCTCGAGTCGGTCCGCCACGTCGCGCACACGGCCCATGGCCGGAAGCACGGCGTCACGCATGTGCCGGGCCAGGTCGAGCCCCTCGAGCCCCTCGGGGTGCTCGTTGGCCTGGGT
>JAXDJY010000392.1:0-4420 GCA_034667445.1 Actinomycetota bacterium
GTTGACGACATGGCCATGACATTCGACTCCGCGAGCATCACGGAGGCATTGCGGAAGAACGTCGAGAGTTACACGCCGTCGGTCGAGCGCGAAGAAGTGGGTCGCGTGATGGATACCGGTGACGGCATCGCCCGCGTCCAGGGCCTCCCCGGTGCCATGGCCAACGAACTCCTTGAGTTTCCCGGCGGGATCCTCGGCCTCGCGCTGAACCTGGACGAGGACGAGATCGGCTGCGTCATCCTGGGCGAGTCCTCGCACATCGAGGAAGGCGACCCTGTGAAGCAGACCGGCAGCATCCTGTCGGTGCCGGTGGGCGACGGATTCCTGGGCCGCGTCGTCGATGCGTTGGGCCGTCCGGTGGACGGCGCCGGACCTATCGTCGCCGAGACCACGAGGAACCTCGAGGTGCAGGCCGCGAACGTCGTGTCGCGCCAGCCGGTGAAGGAACCGCTCTACACGGGGATCTCCGCCATCGACGCCATGACAGCCATCGGCCGAGGCCAGCGTCAGCTCATCATCGGTGACCGCCAGACAGGCAAGACCGCCGTCGCCGTCGACGCGATCATCGCCCAGCGCGAGAACTGGGGCACGGATAAAGCGGTGAAGTGCGTCTACGTGGCCATCGGGCAGAAGGGCTCGACGGTCGCCGAGGTGGTGGAAACGCTCCGAGCCAACGGGGCGCTCGAATACACGACCATCGTGAACGCGGCGGCCGACTCGCCGGCGCCGTTCCAGTACCTGGCTCCCTACGCCGGCGCGGCCATCGGCGCACACTGGATGTACAAGGGCGAGGCGTCGCTGATCGTGTACGACGACCTGTCGAAGCAAGCGACCGCGTACCGGACGTTGTCCCTGCTACTGCGCCGCCCGCCCGGCCGGGAGGCCTACCCGGGCGACGTCTTCTACCTGCACTCGCGGCTGTTGGAACGCGCAGCGAAGCTCTCCGGCGATCTTGGTGGCGGCTCGATGACCGCGCTCCCGATCATCGAGACGAAGGGTGGCGACATCTCCGCGTACATCCCGACGAACGTCATCTCGATCACCGACGGCCAGATCTTCCTTGAGCCCGAACTGTTCTTCTCCGGAGTTCGTCCGGCGATCAACGTCGGCGTGTCGGTGTCCCGCGTCGGAGGCGCCGCGCAGATCAAGGCGATGAAGAAGGTCGCCGGCCGCCTCCGGATCGACCTCGCCCAGTACCGCGCGTTGGAAGCGTTCGCGCAGTTCGGGTCCGAGCTCGACAAGGCTTCTCAGCAGCAGCTGGCTCGTGGGGCCCGCGTTATCGAGATCCTCAAGCAGCCGCAGTACGATCCCCAGCCGGTGGAGCGCCAGGTTGTCGCCATCTACGCGGCGACCGGTGGGTACCTCGACAAGTATCCGGCCGCCGATGCGAAACCGTTCGTCACGGGGTTCAACGAGTACCTGGACACCCGCCACCCCGAGATACTCTCGACGATCCGCACGACCGGCGATCTGTCTGCTGAGACCGAAACCGCGGTGAAGTCGGCGCTGGAAGACTACGCCGCGACGTTCGTGTCCTCGGTGACCGACAGTGCGGAGGTGCCGGTCGATTCGCCGGCCACGCCGGAGCCCGCGGCGCCGGAGCCGAGCGGGACCGACGACGAGCACTCCGGCTAGATGGGCGCGCAACTCCGCGTCGTCCGCAGACGGATCAGGTCGGTGCAATCGACCATGAAGATCACGCGCGCGATGGAACTGATCGCTTCCTCGCGCATCCTGAAGGCGGCCGCCCGCGTCGAGGCGGCCCGGCCGTATGCCGCGCAGCTGAGCAGCGCGATGGAGGATCTCGCGGCGCACTCCGGCTCGCTCTCACACCCGCTCCTCGAGGACCGGGAGAGCCCGGCCAACGTCGGCGTGCTCGTTGTCACGTCGGACCGGGGACTTGCAGGGTCGTACAACTCGAGCGTGCTCAAGGTCGCCGAACAGGCCGTCGCCGACGTGCGGAAGCGGGGCCTCGAGCCCGTGCTCTACGTGGTGGGGAAGAAGGGGGTCGGATATTTCCGGTTCCGGCAGGTGCCGATGCGCCGCTCCTGGCAGGGATTCAGCGAGGTGCCGCCCTACGCCAAGGCGGAGGAGATCGGCCGCGAACTGATCGAGGACTTCGCAGCGAAGGAGATCGACGAGGTGCGGTGCGCGTACACGGACTTTCGTTCCGCGTTCACCTTGCGCGCCGTCCAGCACCGGTTCCTTCCGATCGCTCCCGAGGAGGTGGGGGTCACACCCACCGAGCGCGAGGGCGAGGTCGATGCCGAGTACCTCTTCGAACCGGAGCCCGAACAGATCCTGGACGCGCTGCTGCCCCAGTACCTCATCACGAAGGTCTATGCCGCCCTTTTGGAATCGGCGGCCTCCGAGAACGCCTCGAGGCGGCGCGCGATGAAAGCGGCCACCGAGAACGCGGAAGACATCATCAAGATCCTGACACGCCAGGCCAACCGCGCCCGTCAGGACGAGATCACAACCGAGATCAGTGAGATCGTCGGCGGGGCGGAAGCCCTGTCGGCGGCGTCAGGAGAGTGACGGACATGGCTGAGAACACCCATCCCAACGGCAGGGTCGCCCGGGTGATCGGGCCCGTGGTCGACGTCGAGTTCCCACCGGGCGAGCTCCCGGAGATCAACACGGCGCTGACCGTGGAGGTCACCCTCGGAGGGCAGACCACGACGATCACATGCGAAGTCGCGCAGCACATCGGAGAGTCGCAGGTCCGGACGGTCGCCATGAAGCCTACCGACGGCCTGGTCCGCGGCACACCCGTCATCAATTCCGGTTCCCCGATCATGGTGCCGGTTGGCGAGGGGGTGCTGGGCCACGTCTACAACGTCCTCGGCGAACCGCTTGACACCACCGAGGACCAGATCCACGCCGCCGACAGATGGCCGATCCACCGCGACTCACCGCCGTTCGACGAGCTGGAGCCGAAATCAGTGATGCTGGAGACCGGCATCAAGGTCATCGACCTGCTGGAGCCCTACGTCCAGGGCGGCAAGATCGGGATGTTCGGCGGCGCGGGTGTGGGCAAGACCGTCATCATCCAGGAGATGATCCGCCGCCAGGCAGAACAGCACGGCGGCGTGTCCGTGTTCGCCGGCGTCGGGGAACGCACGCGAGAGGGGAACGACCTCTTCCTGGAAATGAAGGAGTCCGGCGTCCTGGAGAAGACCGCCTTGGTGTTCGGGCAGATGGACGAACCACCGGGTGTTCGGCTTCGCGTCGCGTTGAGCGCGTTGACGATGGCCGAGTATTTCCGGGACGTCGAGCGCAAGGATGTGCTGCTCTTCGTGGACAACATCTTCCGCTTCACACAGGCGGGCTCGGAAGTCTCGACCCTGTTGGGTCGGATGCCGAGCGCGGTGGGATATCAGCCCACTCTCGCCGACGAGATGGGCGTGCTCCAGGAGCGCATCACCTCGACGAAGGGCCGTTCGATCACGTCGCTGCAGGCGATCTACGTGCCCGCGGACGACATCACGGACCCGGCACCCCACACGGCGTTCGCGCACCTGGACGCCACGACGGTGCTCAGCCGTGACATCGCATCGCTCGGGATCTATCCGGCGGTGGACCCGCTGGACTCCACGAGTCGGATCCTCGATGCCCGCTACGTGGGGCAGGCGCACTACGACGTTGCCCGCCGAGTTCAAGAGATCTTGCAGCGCAACAAGGACCTGCAGGACATCATCGCGATCCTCGGTGTCGACGAACTCTCGGAGGAGGACAAGGTCATCGTGTCGCGAGCTCGGCGCATCCAGCTGTTCCTGTCCCAGCCGTTCTTCGTGGCCGAGCAATTCACCGGCATCAAGGGCGAATACGTAGCCATCGCCGACACGATCGCATCCTTCAAGGGGCTCTGCGAGGGCGAGTACGATCACCTTCCGGAGCAGGCATTCCTCTTGGTCGGCGGGATCGAACAGGCCGTTGAGGCCGCGAAGAAGATCGAAGCGGCGTAGATGCCGGTCGACGTGCATGTCGTGACACCGGAGCGCGAGGTGTGGTCGGGGGAGACCCCGCTACTGATCGCGCGGGGTGTCGACGGAGAGTTGGGCATCATGGGCGGGCACATGCCCATCCTGGTGCAGCTCGCCGTCGGTCCGTTGCGGATCACCCACGACGGCACTGAAGACGTGATCGTCGTCGACGGCGGGTTCCTCCACGTCGCCACCGAGGACGGCGTCACGCGCGCGGACGTGCTCGCCACGGACGCCGTCCCTGCGGCGGAGGTGGACGTCGATGCCTCGAAGCGGGCGCTCGAGGAACTCCGGGCCACCGACGACGGCACGGATCCAGAGGTCGCGCTCGCGATCGAGCGGGCGGCGGTCAGGGCGGGCCTCAAGGTCTGACCTTGTCACCGGAACTCCACGTTGCCTGCGGGCTTCGGTGGCATCCGTTCCTTAGAATCAGG
>JAXDJY010000393.1:0-3558 GCA_034667445.1 Actinomycetota bacterium
CCACGAACCCGGACACCAGACCGAACGTCACGAGGGCGAGCGATGCCCGCTGACCCAGGCGTGGATTTCGGAGGATCACCGGTCCCTCCCTTCGTTCGTCCGCACGGGTGTCCTCGCTACCGGCCTCTTGGGCACGCATCCGGCCCTTCATGCAGTGATTCCGCGCGCCGGCGAGTTGGGGGGACCCCGGGCGGGTCCGGCTATCTGCCCCTGACCCTAACCCTGAGCTGCGCCGAGGTGCAAGGAGCCAAAGGTGCTGGGGCAGAACCGGGCGGGCGAACTCGGGGAACGGCTTCAGTCGGCACGTAGCAGATCGCGGGCGAAACTCGCCGCGGCATCGCCATAGGTGTCAAAGAGCAGCCGATCAGGTGTCAACAATCAGGCGATGCCACTTTGTCGATCATCACCCGAAACACGATAGGTGGGGGTGGGCGCTGAGGGTCTCGAACCCCCGACCTTCGCCTTGTAAGGGCGACGCTCTACCAACTGAGCTAAGCGCCCGCTTTCGCGGCCGTGTGGCCGCACGCTCGACACACGATCTGCCCGAGCATCGCGCTCAGGCGCGTCCCACCGCAGCTCTCGCACCGGTCCAGGGTCGCCGCCCAGTCGGCCCGCTCTCGCTGGCACTCAGGGCAGATCAACACCTGCCGGCCACCAGCCACCGCCCGCACCCAAGGAACTCCGCGCTTGTCGGGGTCGTAGGTGGAACGGCCGCAGAGGGCGCACCCGGGCTTGCCCGGCTCGATCGGCTCGTCGGACGGCCTCACGACCGACAAGGATACGCCGCTCAGACGTCCGGAGCCCGGTGAACCACACGCCCCTTCGCGAGCGTCATCTCCGCATGCGCGTCGCCGATGTACCCGCTCACCCGGTCGAACAGGTTCCGGTCCACCACCACGAGGTCGGCACGTTTGCCTACCTCGAGCGATCCCCCATCGTCGTCGTGGTTCACGTAGGCCGAGCCTTGCGTGAACCCGGCGATCGCAGCGGCTAGATCGATCCGTTGCTCAGGGCTCCACACCGGCGTATCGCGGGCCCACGGAGGCTGCCGCGTCACGGCTACCTCGATCTCCTGGAATACGTTCGGCGTGCTAACCGGCCAGTCGCTGCCGAACGCCATCGCCGCCCCGCTGGCGCGGATGTCCCCGAGCGGATACATCCGATCGAACCGTTCCTCCCCGATCCGCGGCACCGTGATCTCCGACATGGCATCGTCGTAGCACGCCCACAGCGGCTGGATGTTCGCCACGACGCCGAGCGGGCGGAGTCGCGGCAGATCGGCCGGGTTGGGTGTCTGGATGTGCGCGAGGTGGTGGCGGGCGTCGTTCGGGCCGTTCGCGCGTCGGGCGAACTCCAGGGCGTCCAGAGCCATCGTCACCGCCCTGTCCCCCAACGCGTGCTGATGGATCTGGAACCCTTCGGCGTCGAGCGCGCCGACCGCCTGCTGGAGCGGCTCGGCTTCGATGAACGCCATACCGCACCCGTATGTATCGCCGAACACCCCGTCGTAGGGCGACTGCATCGCGGCGGTGCAGCTCTCCGGGCACCCGTCGAGCATGATCTTCACGGTCCCTGCATGGAGGCGTTCGCGTTCGCCCGTCCCCTCCCGCATCGCGAGCAGATCGTCGACCTGCTCGATCCCGCGATGACGGTCCCACCAGAGGGCCGTGACCACCCGCATGGTGAGTTCGCGGGCGTCGTCGAGCTCGCGGTAGGCCTGCAGCAGTTCCGGGCGAACCCAAGCGTCCTGCCAGCCGGTGATGCCGAGCGCGTGGAGTTCCCGTTGGGCAAGGAGCAAACACTCGCGCCACACCTCGGGTGAAGTCGGCGGCACGAACCGATCCAGGAACGTGTACGCGGCGCCCTCGATGAGCGCGCCGGTTGGATCGCCGTCCGCGTCGCGCTGGAGCCGGCCGTCCCACGGATCGGGCGTGAGCCGGTCCCATCCGGCCATCTCCAGCGCCTTGGTGTTCACCCAGGCGCTATGGACGTCGACGTTCATTAGGTACACGGGACGGTCGGGAACCACGGCGTCCAGATCGGCCTTGATCGGGAGGCCGTCCGGTGGGAACCCGGTGATCGCCCATCCCCCGCCGGTTATCCACGGCAAGTCCGGATGGGCGGCGGCGTACGCACCGATCGCGTCCAGATACTCCGCGCGAGTTCCGAGATGATCGAGGTTCAGCTGGAGGAGGTTGCGCGCAGCGAAGGCGGGGTGCGCGTGCGCATCCTGGAACCCCGGCAACACCATCCTTCCGCGCAGATCGACGACATCGGTCGCCGGGCCCTTCAGATCGCCCACGTCCGCCTCGGTCCCGACGGCCACGATCCTGTCTCCGCGAACCGCGAGGGCCTGTGCCCAACTCCGCGCGGGGTCCACCGTGTAGACGGACCCGCCGGTGAGGATGAGATCGGCAGCGTGCGTGGTCACGGCCGAGACCTTACCGCTGGGCAACACGTGCCGCCGCCGCTCAGCGGTGCGACACTGCTGCGGTGACACACACCCTCCACGCCTCGGGTTCCAGCTGGGCGGTCGCATCCCCACACACTCTGGCCACCGATGCCGCGGTGGTCGCGTATGAGCAAGGGGGTACCGCGGTCGACGCGGCGTTGGCGGCCGCGGTGACACTCGCGGTTGTGTATCCGCACATGTGCGGAGTGGGCGGTGACCTGTTCGCACTGATCCGCCACCCGGACGGCGCGGTGGTTTCCCTCAACGCTAGCGGCCGATCGCCGATGGGGGTCGATCCCGATGCCCTCCGCACCATGCATGGGCACACGGTTCCGGTCTACGGCCCTGCCCCCGTCACCGTGCCGGGTGCGGTGAGCGGATGGCGGCTGCTGCACGACCAGGGCGCGCGGCTCTCGTGGGCGGATGCGTTCGTCGCCGCGATCGCGTACGCCCACGGCGGCGTCTCGGTATCGAACTCCCTGAACGAGGTTCTCGCCTCCGACCCCGCACGGCTGGCGGCCGACCCTGGTCTGGCTGAGGTGTTCTTCCCGGACGGATCCGCGTTGGGACCCGGTGACCAGGTGCGCCAGCCAGCGCTCGGCGCCACCCTGCAAGCCATCGCGTCCTACGGACCCAAAGCCCTCTACGAGGGAGAGCTCGGCGCGAGGTACGTCTCCGGTCTTCGAGACGAGGGTGTGCCGATCACCACCGAAGACCTGCGCACGCACACCGCCGAGCTCGGCGCCCCGTTGAACGCGCGCTACCGCGATCTCCACGTCCAGGTGTCCCCGCCGAACTCCCAAGGGTTCGTGCTCCTGGAGATGTTGTCGGTGATCGAGCGGATGGGGCTCGATCCCGATCCCACGGGGCCCGATGCCGGCGTCCTCGCCATGGTGTTCAGCGCTGCGGCGCGCGACCGAGATCTCCACCTTGCCGATGCGGATGCGATGCGGATCCACGCATCCTCGCTGCTTGACGACGGACATCTTGCGTCATTGGTGGACGAGGTAAGCGGGCTGGACGCCGGCCGAATGGGTTCCCGATCCGCCGCGCCTGCGAAGGGCGACACGATCGCGCTCGTCACCGCCGATGGATCCGGCATGGCG
>JAXDJY010000394.1:0-4110 GCA_034667445.1 Actinomycetota bacterium
TGGGCCTGGACTCCGATCATCCGCGTGCCGAGGGCGAGGTGGGGAAAACCGGCGTCGCCATCGACTCGGTCGAAGACCTGGCGCGGATGCTCGACGGCATCCCGCTGGACAAAGTCAGCACGTCGATGACGATCAACGCGACCGCACCGATCCTCCTGCTCATGTACGAACTGGTCGCCGAGGAACACGGCGTTCCGGCGAGCGACGTCAGCGGCACCGTGCAGAACGACATCCTCAAGGAGTACGCGGCGCGCGGGACCTACATCTACCCGCCCCGGCCGTCGATGCGATTGATCACCGACCTCTTCGCCTATTGCGGTGAGCACATCCCGAAGTGGAACACGATCAGCATCAGCGGCTATCACATGCGGGAGGCCGGTTCCACGGCTGCCCAGGAGATCGCGTTCACGCTCGCCGACGGCGTCGCCTACGTCCAGGCGGCGATCGACGCCGGGCTCAGCGTGGACGATTTCGCCCCCAGGATCTCCTTCTTCTTCGCATGCCACATGAACTTCTTCGAGGAGATCGCGAAGTTCCGCGCGGCGCGGCGTCTCTGGGCCCGGATCATGACCGAGCGGTTCGGCGCGAACGCGAAGAGTGCGATGCTGCGGTTCCACACCCAGACCGGTGGGGCGACCCTCACGGCCCAACAGCCGGAGAACAACATCGTCCGGACCGCTTTGGAGGCTCTCGCGGCTGTCTTGGGCGGCACCCAATCCCTCCACACGAACTCCTACGACGAAGCCCTGGCCCTGCCGACCGAACACAGCGCGACGATCGCGCTCCGCACCCAGCAGATCATCGGGTACGAGACGAGCGTGGCGGAAACGGTCGACCCCGTAGCTGGGTCGTACTTCGTGGAGTCCCTCACGACAGAGCTAGAGGGGATGGCGCGCGACTACATCGAGCGGGTCGACGCGATGGGGGGCGCCGTAGCGGCCATCGAGGCCGGGTTCTATCAAGACGAGATCCATGAGGCGGCGTTCCGCATCCAGCAGGCGATCGAGTCCGAGGATCGCATCGTGGTCGGCGTGAACCGGTTCGTCGATCACGACGAGAAGCCGATGGCGCTGCTGCAGGTCTCCGCGGCCGACACCGACAAGCAGATCGAACGCGTCCGCGCGCTCCGCGCTTCCCGCGACGGGTCGGCGGTGAGTGCGGCGCTGGCCGAGGTGAAGACCAGCGCCGAGGGAACGGGCAACCTGCTGGTGCCGATGAAGGAGGCGCTGCGCGCGAGAGCCACCCTTGGCGAGGTCAGCGATGTGCTGCGCGAGGTCTTCGGCGAGTACCGGCCGACGTACTGAGCGTCGCTCAGGTCGTGGGCGGACGCACCGACGATGCCACCACGCGCCAGCCGCCCCTGTCCACCGCCTGACGGAACCGCCAGGCCTCGTGCGGTTCCGGGAAATCACTGCGGTAGTGGCCGCCCCGCGATTCCTCTCGGCGAAGCGCGGCGTGGGCCACGAGCCAGGCAGCAAGAGACGCGGTCGGATGGCCCTGTCCGTCGGTGCCCTCGCGCCCGGCCTCAAGTTCGGCGATGGCGATCTCGAGCCCATCGCGTGACCTCGATACACCGATGTTCCGATCCGCCAGCTCATTGATCGCCGAGAGAGGGAGCGGGTCCCGGGGAGGCTCCGCGTCCAGGGGCACGGGCGCGCCGGCCAGCAAACCTTTCGCCGTTTCGTCCGCGGCGAGGCCGGCCCTGCGGCCGAACACCAGCGCCTCGGCAAGCGAGTTCGACGCCAGCCGGTTCGCACCGTGCACGCCGGTGGCGCTCGCCTCCCCGCACGCGAGCAAACCGGGGACGGTGCTGCGTCCCCAGGTGTCGGTGACCACGCCGCCGGTGAAGTAGTGCGCCGCGGGAGCGACGGGGATGGGTTCCCTCGAGATGTCCAGGCCGACCTCCCGGCACTGGGCATCCGCGGTGGGGAACCGAGTCGCCACGTCGACCACTCCGGTGGCATCGAGGAACACCGCGCGACCGGTCTCCTCCATCACGCGGAACTCCGCGCGGGCGACGACATCTCTGGGGGCAAGCTCTGCCCGTGGGTGCAGCGCCGGCATGAACCGGTGCCCGGCGGCATCGATCAACAGCGCCCCCTCTCCCCGGAGGGCTTCGGTGAGCAGGCGAGCAGGATGGCCGGGAACCATCAACGCTGTCGGGTGGAACTGCACGAATTCGAGGTCGGCGAGCGCTGCGCCCGCCTCCCACGCGAGGGCCATACCGCCGCCGGTCGATGCATCGGGACCCGTGTGGCGGCCGAAGATGCCGCACGCGCCTCCGGTCGCCAGCACCACTCGATCTCCGCGCAGCTCCTCACCGGATTCGAGCGAGATCCCGACGGCGAGGCCCTCTTCGAGGATGACGTGGACCGCACGTCCGTCGATCCGTTCGATCCGATGGTCCTCTTCGACGGCGCGGACGATCGTGTCCAAGAGCGCGGCGCCGGATGCATCACCACCTGCATGGAGCACCCTCCTGGCACTGTGCCCGCCTTCCAACGTCGGCGCCCCTCCGTCGTCGAACAGCATCCCGAGGGACCGCAGTCCCTCGACCGCGAGGGGAGCTTCGTCCACCAGCACGCGGACGGCGTCCTCATCGCAGAGCCCTGCTCCTGCCGCGAGTGTGTCCGCGACATGGAGTTCGAATGAGTCGCCGGACGTGACGACCGCCGCGATCCCGCCCTGTGCCCATGAGGTGGCGCTTTCCCGGGTCACACTCGAGGCGACCAGGGTGACCGGGCCGCGGTCGGCGGCGTACAGCGCGCACCACAGCCCTGCACCCCCGGCACCGACGACGACCGTTCGCATGATCGCGCTGTTATCCGCGCACGACGCCCGCCGTTGGGCCGATCTCGATCATCCGCTCGACCGATCGGCGAGCCCGCTCGGCGATGTCGTCGGGCACGGTGATCTCGTGCACACCGTCCCGGAGCGCTACCAGGAGTGACTCCGGCGTGATCGCCTTCATATACGGACACTCGGCAGCGCCATCGAGCGGTTCGAAGATCTTCGTCGGCTCTGCCTTTCGGAGTTGATGCAGGATCCCGGTCTCCGTGGCGACCAGGAACTTCGTCTTGGGTGAACTCCCCGCCTCCGTGACCATCCCGCCCGTGCTGAGGACTTTGGTGCGGTCGGCGGGAAGCATGCCCTCACCCAGCAGATAGATCACATTGGTCGTGCAGCCGCACTCGGGGTGGACCATGAGTTCGACGTCGGGTTCGGCGTCCATCCGCGACCTGATGTCACCCGGCTGGATCCCCGCGTGCACATGACATTCGCCCATCCAGATCTCCATCTTGCGTCCCGTCTGGCGTTCCACGTGCGCGCCCAGGAACATGTCGGGCAGGAACAGGATCTCGGTTCCCTCCGGGATCGAACGGACCACGTCGACGGCGTTGGACGACGTGCAGCAGATGTCGGACTCCGCCTTCACATCGGCGGACGTGTTGACGTAGGCGACCACGGCGGCCCCGGGGTGCTCAGCTTTCCACGCCCGGAGCTGGTCGCCCGTGATCGAATCCGCGAGCGAACACCCCGCGCGAAGGTCCGGGAGGAGCACGGTCTTCTCCGGGGAGAGTAGCTTCGCCGTCTCGGCCATGAAGTGGACTCCGCAGAACACGATCGCCTTCGCGTCGGTCGCGGCCGCGACCCGGCTCAGTGCCAACGAGTCCCCGACATGGTGCGCGACATCCTGGATCCACGGGACCTGATAGTTGTGGGCGAGGATCACGGCGCCGCGTTCATCCGCAAGGTGCCGGACTTCCCGCGCCCACGCATCGTAGCCCTCGGCGACCAACGCCGGCGCGTCAGAGAGCGACATCGGTCACCTCCAGCGACATATCGAGCGAAGGAGCGGAATGGGTCAACCGCCCAACCGACACGATCCGGGCGCCGGCTGCGACAAGATCTCCGACGGAGGCGAGCGTGACGCCGCCGCTGATCTCGAGGCGGAGTGGATCACCGACCCGGTCGACTGCCTGACGAACCAGGGCCGGCGTCGGATTGTCCAGCAGGATCCTGTCTGCACCGGCGGTCAGCGCTTCTTCCAGCTGCGCCATGGTTTCGACCTCGACCTCGATCGGAACCCCGCCCGCTTTCGCCCGTTCG
>JAXDJY010000395.1:0-6428 GCA_034667445.1 Actinomycetota bacterium
GGGCGGGGGCCGGTGACCGATGGCCTCGGCCTGGAAGCGGCAGGGGTCTCGACACATGAGCGAGGGTTCGTGAACGTGGACGACCAACTTCGGACCACCGCGCCCCATGTGTGGGCGATCGGCGACGTTGCCGCAACCCCGCTCCAACTCGCGCACGTGAGTTTCACCGAAGGGATCGCCGTCGCCGAGCGGATCGCCGGTATCGACGTGCCGGCTATCGACTACGTGAACATCCCGAAGGTCACCTACTGCTCGCCCGAGATGGCGAGCGTCGGACTCACCGAGGCACAGGCCGTCGAACGCGGATACGACATCGCCACCGAGAAGCTCGACTTCCGCGCCATCGGCAAGGCCAACATCGTGGGCGAGTCGGGGTTCGTGAAGGTGGTCGCGCAGAAGGACGGCGGCGCCGTGCTCGGGATCCACATGATCGGGCCGCACGTCACCGACCTCATCGCCGAGGGGATGCTCATCACCTCGTGGGAGGCCGCCCCCTCGGAAGTTGCGGCGATGATCCATCCGCATCCGTCCCTATCCGAAGCGGTCGGCGAAGCGATGCTCGCGCTGGCCGGCAAACCCCTCAATTCAGCATGACGAGGAGCGCTCGTGTCCACCGACCTTGACCCGGCAGTCGCCGCGCATGAGCGGCCGCTACCCGACGACGAACTTCGCGCGATGCTCCGGACGTTGATGCTGTGCCGCTACTTCGATGAGCGCATGGAGGCGCTGTATCGACAGGGTCGGCTGCCCGGCGCCTTCTATTCGGGACGCGGCCAGGAAGGCACGCACGTAGGCGCCGCATGGACGCTCCGCTCCGACGACTCGTTGTTCCCGACGCATCGGGACCTCTCGGCGCAACTGACGAAAGGCCTCGATCTCAACCGGGTGATGGCGCAGTATTGGGGACGGATCGACGGCTACCTTCGGGGGCGCGACGGCAACAGTCACATCGGCGACTGGTACGGGAACCGGACGTTCGCGGTCATGTCACATCTCCCCATCGCCTATCCGGTTGCGTGTGGCGCTGCCCTCGCCTACAAGCGCGCCGGTGATGACCGGGTGGCCCTCGCCATCTGCGGGGATGGTTCAACCTCCAACGGCCGGTGGCACGAGGCGCTCAACATGTCTTCGGTGTTCCAGCTCCCCGTGGTCTGGGTCGTGAACAACAACCAGTTCGCCTATTCCGCGCCGAATCCGCTCGAGTTCCACACGGCCACGATCGCCGAGCGAGCCGCCGGCTACGCGATGCCGGGGATCCGGGTCGACGGTGGTGAGGTCCTCGACGTCTTCGAGGCGGTCCGCGCCGCAGTCGCGCGCGCCCGAAGCGGTGGTGGCCCGACCTTGATCGAGTCCGTGAGCCTTCGCTGGCGCGGCCACGCGGGCCACGATCCGGCAACGTACATGGCCCCCGAGCTCCTCGAGGAGTATATGACGCTGCACGACCCCATCAAGAACTTCCAGGAGAAGCTTCTGTCCTGGGGCGTGGTGACCAAGGACGACATCGATGCCGTGGCCGAACGCAACACCGCAGACTTCGAGGCCGCGCACACGTTCGCGCTGGCTTCGCCGTTCCCCGAACCGGCCGACGCCCTCCTCGGCAACTGGACCGAAGATGGCTACTGGTCGCGTGAACCTGGCCGCGGCGGCGGAACGGAGGCGCAGTGACCGCCGATCCGAAGCTCGAGGTCGCCGCCGCCGGACACGGCGCGGAACCGCGCGGCAAACGCGGCGAGGACGGTCAGGCGACCTACCTCATCGCGATCGCCGAGGCGCTGTGGGAGGAGATGGAGCGGGACGAACGCGTCTACATGCTCGGCGAAGACATCGGTGGCTACGGCGGGGCGTTCAAGGTGACGGAAGGATTCATCGATCGGTTCGGAGCCGACCGGGTGATGGATACGCCCATCGCCGAGGAGACGATCGTCGGCATGGCCGTAGGTTCGGCCATGGAGGGACTCCGACCCGTCGCCGAGTTCCAGTACGCCGACTTCATGACCAGTGGGTTCGATGAGATCACCACCGTGCTCTCCCGCTACCACTACCGTTCGGGCGTGCCGCTGCCCGTGGTGCTCCGAGGGCCGAGTGGAGGCGGCGTGCGGGCATCGAGCTTCCACTCCATCAATCCCGAACCGTGGTTCGCGTATGCAGGGGGCCTCAAGATCATGTGCCCGGCGTTCCCGTCCGATGCCAAAGGGCTCTTGAAATCTGCGATCCGTGACGACAACCCAACGATGTTCCTGGAACACAAGTGGCTCTATCGCCGCATCAAAGAGCACGTGCCCACCGACCCCGACGTCACCGTGCCGATCGGGAAAGCGGCCGTCAAGCGCGAGGGCACCGACCTCACCATCGTCACGTACGGCGCGATGGTCCACAAAGCGTTGGAGGCGGCGGAGTCGCTCGGAGCCAAGGGTGTGTCCGTCGAGGTCGTCGATCTGCGCACCGTGTACCCGCTGGACGAGGACACGATCCTGCGCTCGATCGAGAAGACATCCCGAGCGCTCGTGCTCTACGAGTCCTACAAGTTCCTGGGGATCGGCTCGGAGGTCGCTGCGATCATCGCCGAACGCGCCTTCGAGCACTTGGACGCGCCCGTGATCCGCTTGGCGCCGCCCAACCTGCCCGTGCCGTTCTCCCCGCCGCTGGAGGACGCGTTCCTCCCACAGGTCGCAGACATCGAAGCCGCCGCGGACCGACTCGCGGCCTGGTGAGGAGGCTCCTGACATGACGATCATCCAGATGCCCCAACTCGGCGAGACGATCATCGAGGGCACGATCCTCAAGTGGCTCAAACAAGAGGGCGAGCACATCGAGCGAGACGAGCCGCTCTTCGAGATCTCGACCGATAAGGTCGATACCGAAGTTCCCTCGCCGGTCTCGGGCACCGTGTCCAGGATCATCGTCGCCGAAGGGGCAACGGTGGCAGTCAAGACCGACATCGCGGAGATCACCGAGGACGGGGCTGCGGTCGGGGCTCCCTCGGGAACGGGGGTGGCCTCCGGAGAGGCGTCCGCAGGCGGGACGTCGCCGGCGGTCCGGTCTGTTGGCGTTGCGGTTTCGGGCGCCGGCGAACCGCCTGCAGCCTCCTCCCCTGCGGCTTCTGTTCCTTCAGCTCCGGCGCCGGCCGCATCCGTTCCCGCCGCTGTTGGGGTGCTGGGCGGGGATGGGCCTCGGTCGGAGATCTTGTCGCCGTTGGTTCGGCGGTTGGCGGGTGAGAACGGGATCGATCTGCGTTCGGTCGCGGGGACGGGGACCGGGGGGCGGATCACGAAGAAGGACGTGCTTGCGGCGGTCGCATCCGGGGCGAGCTCGCATCCCGCGGCCGGGGCTCCCACGCTGACCGCCGTTGCGCCGGTACCGGTGGCTCCGGCTGTGGCAGGGGCGGGCGAAGAGGTCGTGCCGGTCACGCACATCCGGCGGGCTATCGCGCAGCACATGGTGGCGTCGAACCAGATGGCCGCCCGGGCGTGGACGATGGTCGAGGTGAACGTCGAGAACCTCGTTCGCCTGCGAACCCACGTGAAGGACCCATTCTTCGAGCGTCACGGGGTGAAGCTCACCTACCTGCCCTTTCTCACCAGGGCGACCGTCGATGCCCTGCTCGCGTTCCCGATGGTCAACGCAGAGTTCCGCGGTGAGGACATCCTGGTTCGCCGATACGTGAACATGGGCATCGCTGTCAGCTACGACGAGGGGCTCATCGTGCCGGTCATCCGGGGAGCCGACGGCATGAACTCCGTTGGGATCGCCCGTGCCATCGCGGACCTCGCTGCGCGGGCGCGTTCGCACGAACTCAAGCCGGATGAAGCCACGGGCGCCACGTTCACGATCACGAACCCAGGACCTTACGGCTCGCTCCTCAGCGTCCCCATCATCAACCAGCCGAACTCGGGGATCCTGTCGATCGACGGCATCCAGAAACGGCCCGTGGTGGTCGATGACGATGCCATCGCCGTTCGGCACATGGTCTACATCTCCATGTCCTGGGACCACCGCGTCGTGGACGGTGAGATCGCGACCCGTTTCTTGGCCCGCGTGAAACAGAACCTGGAGACGTGGGACTTCGCGGAGGACCTGGGCCTCTAGTGGGCGCTCCACGCGACGTCTGGCTCTTGTCCCCCGAGCGCCCCGTCCCCTACGACGAAGCCAACAGATGGATGCACCGTCTCGCGGAGCGCCGCCTCGCAGATGAGATCCCTGACGCGCTGATCCTGGTGGAACACCCGCCGGTCTTCACGGCGGGCAGACGTGCGAGACCCGAGCACCTCGTGTGGACGCCGGAGGAAGCCGCGGCACGTGGCGCGGAGATCCGTCATATCGACCGCGGAGGTTCGTTCACGTTCCACGGACCCGGACAGCTGGTGGCCTACCCGATCCTCGATCTGGGAAGTAGGCCCGACGCGGGCGCGCATCTTCGCGCGATGGAGGAGATCGTCATCAGGGCAGCGCGGGAGGTCGGCGTCGAGCTGGAACGCCGGCCCGACGTGCAGACGGGGGTGTTCTCCGGGCCCGACAAGGTCTGTGCCATCGGGATCCGCCTGATGCGGGCGCGGGTGAGTCTGCACGGGTTCGCCCTCAACTGCGACACCGACCTCAGGTGGTTCGACGGGATCGTCGCGTGCGGGCTGCCGGGCAACGGTGTCACCTCGCTCTCCCGCCTCGCGGGTCGGCCGGTCACTGTCGCCGAGATGCAACCGCACATCCAGCATCATGCCTCCGAGGTGTTCGGCGTGACGCTCTCGGAGGCACCGGAGTCCGAACGCTCCGGGGCCCTCGCGGCCGAGACCATCCCCGTGCGCTAAGGCCTCGGTTGGCGCGGGCGAACCCGATTCAGAACAACGCGTTCGTCAAGCGCCGCCGATACGCGGGCACCAGCTGGTCGTCATCGCCGAGCACGGCGAATACATCGAGCATCGCCGCGCGCGTTCCGTCGCGGTCTTCGCGTAGTGCCTCGAGCATCCCATCAAGGGCCTCGCGCCACTTCCCTTGGGCAGCAAGAGCTTTCGCCTCACCCAGCGTGGTACTGGGTGGTTCATTCGCCCAGTTCCGCACGCGGATGGCCGCCTCGACGCGTTCGGCGGCAGGGTCGGGCAGGTGCGGACGGATCAGGGTACGAGCGGCTTCGTCCTCTCCGCGCTCGACCAGGATGCGAGCAAGGCCCACGGCAGCATCCCTGTTGTCGGGGTCGGCGGCCAGGGCATCGCGATAGTCCTGCTCGGCCTGCTCGAGGTCCCCGGCTTCCTCGAGGGCGTGCGCATCCTCAGCGATCATCTCAGCCTCGGTCGGCAGGATGGAATCGACGAACCGGTTCACCTCGGGCTCGGGATAGGCCCCGACGAACCCCGTGACGGCCTCGCCGTCCCTGAACGCGACAACGGTCGGGATGCTCTGCACCCCGAACGCCGAGGCCACGGCGGGGTTGGCATCGACATCGAGCTTTGCCAAGAGGAACGCGCCATCACGTTCGCCGGCAACCTTCTCGAGCACCGGGCCGAGCGTCTTGCACGGCCCGCACCACTCCGCCCAGAGATCCACGATGACCGGTCTGGTCTTGGATCCCTGGATCACCACTTCCTCGAAGCTCGCCTCGGTGACTTCGACGACGTGCTGTTCGGTGGCGCCCATATGGCTCGGTGTCCTTCGCTCGGTCTCGGCTCAGTGTGTGGCACAACTCCCCTTGGTGACAACGTCATCGCCCGGACGCATGTTCCGCCTCGCGTAGCTACACGACTCGAGTCGGTCGGGAGATGTGCCGAGGTAGAATCGATGGACGGGAAAGGGGAGGCATCGTTGTCGATGCGGGTTGCCGCAAGCCAGCACGGTTCCCTCGGACTCTCAACAGACGACCTCGCCGCGATGTACCGGCTCATGGTCACGGCCCGTCTCCTCGACGAAGCGGCACTCCGTCAGAACCGGATGGGGCGCGCGCCGTTCGTCATCCCCGGCGCCGGACACGAGGGTTGTCAGATCGGCACGTCGTGGCCCATGCGCAAGGGGATCGACTTCTGGCTCCCCTACTACCGAGACCTGACGGTCGTGCTCACCGCAGGCATGACCCCCCATGAGGTCTTCCTCGGCATCTTCGCCAAGGCCGGCGATCCGTCCAGCGGCGGTAGGCAGATGCCGGCGCACTGGGGCTCGAAGCGGCTCGGGATCATCAGCGGCTCCTCCCCGATCGCGACGCAGGTCCCGCATGCCGCGGGGATCGCCTACGCGTCGAAACTTCGAGGCGAGGACGCCGTCACCACCTGCTGGTTCGGCGAGGGTGCGACGAGCGAAGGCGACTGGCACGAAGGGCTCAACTTCGCCGGTGTACACCGACTCCCTGTGGTGTTCGTCTGTGAGAACAACCGGTACGCCATCAGCGTGCCGCAATCGAAGCAGATGGCCATCGAGGACGTGGCGGTCAGGGCCGAGGGGTACGGCTT
>JAXDJY010000396.1:0-5699 GCA_034667445.1 Actinomycetota bacterium
CCCGCTTCACTGGGTTCCCTCGGTGTCCGAGTCTCGCGCGTCCACGGCCCAGCCGACACGCGAACCAAGAGCGCGAGGATGACGAAGTTCGCGACCAGGCTGGAGCCGCCGTAACTCACGAACGGCAGCGTGATGCCGGTGAGCGGGATCAACCGCGTTACCCCACCGACGATCACGAACGTCTGCAGTGCAACCATCGTGGTGAGACCGGTCGCCAGCAGTTTCCCGAAGTCGTCGGTTCGCTCTACAGCCACGCGCAAGCCCCGCCCGATGATCACCAGGTACATCAACAGCAACGCCGCGCACCCGACGAACCCCAGCTCCTCGCCGAACGCCGCGAAGATGAAGTCGGTCCACGAATAGGGGATGAGGAACGGAGAGCCCTGCCCCAGCCCGGTGCCGACCAGCCCGCCACTCGCCATGGCGAACCACCCCTGCGCGAGTTGTCCGTACCCGATAGCCTGCACGTGCGCGGGATCCAGCGCGTGCAACCAATATGCGACGCGCTCCTGGACGTGCGAGAACAAGACGTACCCGACGACCGCCCCGATCGCGAAGAGCACGAGCCCCAGCAGCAGGTAGCCCGGCCGCCCCGTCGCCACCCATAGCATCACCACGAACACCCCGAAGAACAGGAGCGATGCACCGAGGTCCTTCTCCAGGAACAACACGGCGAGCGACGTCCCCCACGCCAGGATCACGGGACCCAGGTCCTTCACTCGTGGCAGTCCGAACCGCCCCACGCCCGACGCCAACAACTCGCGCTTGGCCGAGAGATAGGAGGCCAGGAAGATGACGATCAGCACCTTGCCGAACTCCGCCGGCTGGAAGCTCAACGGACCCGCGTGCACCCACAGCCGCGCGCCGTTGATGGTGAGGCCGAGCCCCGGAACCACGGGCAGCAGGAGCAGTACGATCCCCGCCAGCCCGATCGTGTAGGTGAGCGCGTCCAGCTGCCGGTCGTCCCGGATCACCAGCAAGGTCACCACGAACGCGAGCAACGCGATCATCAACCACGTGAACTGGGATTGAGCGATGCTGGTGAGCGGCGGTTCCGGCGATTGGATCCGCGCGATCATCGCGAACCCCAACCCCGCGAGCAGCGCCGCCACCGGCAGGAGCACGGGATCTGCCCTCCGCGCGGTCTTGCGAACCACCAGCCACGCGACCAGGAATCCGGCCACCATCACGACGCCGTAGAGCGGAAGCCCGGTCGGGATCTTCCCTTTCTTCCCCAACCCTTCCGTCGCATAGGCGACCAGCGCGGCCGCGATCGCGAATAGCAGCAGCGCCAACCCCGTCTTTCCCTTGGGTGGCGCCGGCGCCGATGCGCTCCAACTCACGAAGCCGCTCCGATTGAGGGTGAGGCCGCTGGTGGGGACGTCGGCCCGGATCCGCCCTTGATCGCACGTTGGGTGATCACGTCGGCGCGCATCTGGGTGACGATCGCCTCCGCGTCGCTTCGCGAGTTCGCCGTGATGCCGGCCGGTAACTCCTTATAGATGTCGAACGACCCGACGTCGGCCGCCGACAGGTCCTTGTATTCCGTCTGCAGCGACGAGAGATGGATCCCGAGCGGCTTGGCCGGCACCCCTTGGAAAACGGCCACGTACCCGTCGCCCGAGACGCCCACGTACCACTGCGAATGCAGGTAGACGCGGCCACCGATGCCCAGGAGCGCCAGCACCGCAACGACTATCAGAGCCACCACCCCGGCCTTTCGAACCGACCTGCGGGCGGCGGGCGATGCCCCCCGACGATCCGATACCGGGCGCGGCGCAGCGGCAGCCTCTTCGGAGGACCCCTCCTGCACGTCCAGCACCACCGCAGTGATGTTGTCGATGCCGCCGGCGCGGTTCGCAGCACGGATCAATCGGTCGGCGGCTTCCTGCGGATCGTCGGTCGTCTCCAGGATCGCCTGGATCTGATCCTCGGTGACCATGCCGGTGAGCCCGTCGCTGCAGAGCAAGATGCGATCGCCCTCGAGCAACGCGACCGACTGTTCATCGACTGGGACTTCGGGTTCGGTGCCGATGGAGCGCGTCACGACGTTGCGATGCGGATGCACCTCCGCCTCGGACCGAGTGATCTCGCCGGCCTTCACCATCCGGTTCACCAGCGTGTGGTCCTCGGTGAGCTGCCGGAGCGAGCCCGCTCGCAGCAGGTACGCCCGCGAGTCCCCGACGTGCGCAAGGTGGAGTCCGTCGCCGTCGACCAGCGCCGCAGTGAGCGTTGTCCCCATCCCCGCGACCTTCCGATCTTCAGAGGAGCGCGCGAACACCGCCCTATTGGCCTCCTTCACCTGGTCCCCAAGCGTTCCCTCACCCAGGAGGTGCTTCGCCTCGAGGGTCTCCAGCGCCAGGTTCGAGGCGACCTCGCCGCCACGGTGCCCGCCCATCCCGTCGGCGACCGCGTAGAGCGGCGCCTCCACCAGGTAGGAGTCTTCGTTACCCTGCCGCACGCGGCCGATGTCCGTCGCGAACCCGGCCGCGACCTTCATCGCCGCAGCTCCAGGACGGTGGTGCCGATGCGGATGGAGTCGCCCGGCTGCACCATCGCGGGCGATGCGAGCTTCTGATCGTTCACGAACGTGCCGTTCGTCGAACCCAGGTCCTCCACGTACCACGAGCCGTTCTTGCCGAAGAGCCGGGCGTGCTGCTGCGAGGCGTACGTGTCCTCGATCCGGAGTTCGCACTCGGGGGCGCGGCCGATGGTCATGCTGGCTGCCACCTTCACCGCGCGCGGCTTGCCTCCCTCCGGCGGGTGCACCATCACCATCGAGGGCCCGGCCGGTGCCGCGGGTGCCGACCTGCGACCACGCCGGTCCGCGCCGGAGGCCGCGACGTTCGCCTCGACGTTCAGCCCGCGCACCACCCAGCGCATCGAGCGCCAGATGAAGAGGATCAGCAGCGCGAACAGCCCGTACTTCAAGGCCGATAGCGCGAACGGGGTCACGCCGGCCGCGATCACCTAGGCCCTCCGGAACTCGATGAGCGTGGTGCCGATCGTGATCTTGTCGCGGTCGGACAGTTCGCGCGATTGCACCGTCTCCCCGTTCAACTTCGTGCCATTGGTCGAACCGAGATCGGTGAGCGTGTAGACGCTGCCCTTGCGCTTGAGCTGGGCGTGCCGGCGCGACGCGCCCTTGTCCGCGATGACCACGTCGCAGTCGGGGAGGCGCCCGATCGTGATCGTGTCTCGGCGAAGGGGGATCGTCTTCGTCTCGCCGTCCTCGTGCATCACCAGGTACGCCGCCGCGGTCTCGGCGTCGGCCTCAGCGGCGGCCGGCTCCTCGGGACCCTCCACCAGGGAGGCCACACACACGAAATCCCCTCGCTTGTACGAGGGATCGACGAAGAACTCCACCTGCGCGGGTCCCATCAGTTCCCAGCCACGTTCGGCGGCGTTGTCCACCACGACCTGCCGGAGCTCCTTGGCCATCACGGCCTCCGCCTGCTCGAACCGGTTGCCATCGTCCTCGGCGAGATAGAACTCGAACCGGTTCGGCGCCCAGATCTCGGAGACCCCGACGCTCTTGCCCGAGTCCATCTCCTTGAGGAGGCGCTTGGCCAGTTCCACGGGCTGGAGCCCGGAGCGGAACGTCTTGGAGAAGAGGCCCTCTACCAGGCCCCCAAGGCGGCGTTCGAAGTCACGAAGGACGGTCACGGCGTGCGGTCAGCAGGGCGCCGGTCGGGTGCGCCCACCCATCGCCGTATCCTACTGCGCTCCTTGTTGCGGATCCGTTGCGGCCGCGGTGCCCTGGGCGGCGTGCTCGTTGCCCCGCGGGGTCTCCCACAACGGGCTCGAGAAGCCGTAGCGCTCGTCCAACGGGACGTGCTTCCAGCGCCATTCGCACATCTCCCAATAGGTCCGCCGCGCGAACACCAGGATCAGGATCGCCAGCAGGAACTTCAGGATCTGGTGGGAGTCGAACTGCAGGTAGCCGGTGAAGAAGCCCGCGACGCCGACCGCCGCCCAGATGAGGAGACCGGCGAAGCCCACGGTGACCAGATGTCGAAGGAGTTCGTCGAACTGGAACCGTTGGCGAGCGGCCGCACTCATCTATATGGGTATCGGTGGCGGGTTCCGCGTGCCGTAGTCGGCCGAACGTACGTTTCCGCGTCACCCATCGGGGGATAGGAGAGCACTGTTACCATCGAACTCCACTCGGGCGAGTGGCGGAATTGGCAGACGCGCAGGATTCAGGTTCCTGTGTCCGAAAGGACGTGGGGGTTCAACTCCCCCCTCGCCCACCAGGTCTGACGTGCAGCTCTTTGCTCCCTTAACGGGTTTGGGCACTCAAGGACACGCCTTCGTGGTGGCGCAGTGGTGACCGTCTTCTCGCTCGGCGAAGCTGTGCCGGGTGTGCCGTTGCTGTTGGGGTTTCATTCGACCGGATCGCACCGGCGATTTGCTGTCGGCTCACTCCGGGCGGATGATTCGGCGTCGAGCGCGGAGGAGGTCTGGCATGTTGCGGTTGCAGCGGCGGTGGGAGCCTCGAGCATCATCCGGCAGGCGGACCGTGATCCTCTCCGTCCTGGCGGCGATGGTTGTCGCGTCGTGCACCAGCTCGTCGTCCACCTCAACGAACAGCCCGTCGGGGTCCTCGACCCAGGTCGCCAAAGGCGGTGTCTATCGCGTCGGCGTGACCACGTTCGGGAACACCGACGGCTTGGATCCGACCGGCGAATACGGGATCCCGGGGTGGGGACTCCTCGACGCGCTCCAGCGAACGCTCGTGACGTTCAAGTTCGTTGAGGGGACGGCGGGGACCCAGCTGGTGCCCGACCTCGCCATGACGGTGCCGACACCCTCATCGGACGGGCTCACGTACACCTTCCACCTGAAGCCGGGGATCAAGTTCGGTCCGCCGCTCGACCGTGCCATCACCTCCGCCGATGTGGCCTATGCGTTCCAGCGGCTCAACACGAAGCCGCTGGTTGCTGAGTACGGGTTCTACTTCAACGGGGTCATCAAGGGGATGACGGGTTCCTCGCCGAGTCCGACCGCGATCTCGGGGATCGACACGCCGGATCCGACCACGATCACCTTCCACCTCACCCACCCGACGGGTGACTTCCTCTATCGGCTGACGCTACCCGCCACCGCACCCATGCCGGCCGAGGTTGCCGGCTGCTTCAAGAGCGCCGGTGGCTACGGCCGAGACCTGGTCGCGTCAGGCCCCTACATGATCGCCGGCTCCGAGAAGGTTGATGCCTCTTCATGTGGAGCCGTCAAGCCGATGAGCGGGTTCGACCCCGCTCGCTTCATGACCATGGTCCGAAACCCGAGCTATGACCCGTCGACCGATACGGACTCCGGGCGGAAGGCGTATGTCGACGCCGTGCAGATCACGGTCGACAGCTCGACCGCCGACATCTTCCAGAAGGTGCAAACAGGGGCGCTCGATGCGTCGTGGTACGACCTTCCTCCCGCGACGGTGCTCCAGCACTACCTGTCGGATCCGAACCTCAAGGCCAACGTGCATTCCTTCGGGAACGGCAACGTGCAGTTCATCGCCATGAACATGACGCACCCGCCGTTCGACGACATCCATGTGCGCAAAGCTGTGAGCTACATCATCGATAAGGCTGCGCTGCAGAAGTCGTGGAGCGGACCGATCAGTGGCGACATCGCCACCGAGATCGTCCCGCCGTATGTGCTCCAAGGCCAGGCGACCTCGGGCTATGACCCCTACG
>JAXDJY010000397.1:0-3165 GCA_034667445.1 Actinomycetota bacterium
TTCTCTAGATGACCGAGGAAGGCGAAGGCGACGGGAGGGTGATCGCCGGCGGCGTGACGATATTCGTGACCTGCTGCGGCGCCGCGGCGGCGGGCGCCGGGACTGCCACGACCGTGCATCCCGGCACACCGGTAGCCGCCGGGCCGCACACGTCCCGCGCGGTCTTGCCGTTCATCGTGACCATAACCGAGACGTAGCGGGCGTTCGTGTCCAGGGCGAACGTCTCCGCGATCGCAACGGCACCGGAGGGGTCGCCGTTTCGGGTGACGTCACCGACCAGTGTTCCCACCTGATCGCCCGCGGCGTACTCGCGCATCGTGACGTTCACTGCATGGCCGGCGCCGATGTCGGTCGCTGCCACCTTCATGGTGGCCGTCACCGGTTGGCCCGTCGTGTTGAACGCGACGCTCGCCGCCGGTACGGATCTTCCTTCCGCCGACAGCGGCGGGATCACGCCACTCATCAACGCCAGCCCGAACAACACCGCCGAGATGGCGGCGGCCCAGCGAAGCATGACGATCCGGCTCTCATAGAGGGCCCGAAGCACGAACGTGTCGTTCATGTTCGCGGCCGGGTCGCGGACGGCGAACAGCGGGATGGCGCCGAAGGCCACGGCGGCGGCGGCCACTACAAGAGAGAGCCCGAGCCAGCCAGGTGTTTCACGGGCAGCAAGTCGGAGCGCCCCGCTGGCCCACCCGAACGCGAGCAGCGCCGTGATCACTAGCGTCTCTACGCCGATCATGGTCCAGATCCGATGTTCGATCCGACCGACCTCCACAGCGGGGGCCATATCGGAGAGCGCGGACGTCTCAAGTGTCAGATCCCACCCGTCTGCCGGCGTGCCGTAGGCGACCGCCGCCTCAGGGGCGCCCGTACCGGTGAAGAGCGTGGCGTGCGCGGTGGCCGGCGAGCCTTCCGCCTTCGGGCAGGTAATCACCACGCGCCACGGCGTTACATCGGCACCCGCACGGACGTCATAGAGCGGTGCACTGCGGATCGCATCGATCGAAGCATCTTCGGTCGGTTCTGCTACGGCGAGACGGGCGGCGAGATCTCCCAGCTCGAAGACGCCCTGCGGGACGACGCGCGTCCGCTGCGATGGACGTGTGAGCACGGCCGTGGGTTGCGAAGGCGTGCCTACTACGGTGGTCGATCCACTCTCGGCGTCATCCATGATCACCAGATCATCGGAGGGCCCCGCGAACACGTGTGAGGACTCCAAGCGGGAGGTGACTCGCGCCACCGCCGGTTCGGTCGCGGCGAGATCGTCGATCTCGTACTGCCCCGGCGCTCGCGTCACGGAGTGCTGAGACATCAGGATCACGGGCAGATCCTGCGGCTCGGTCACACCGCTTAAGAGGCGAGACACCCCCTCTGTGGTGGTACCCGAAGGAGACTGACCCAGCTTCGCGACAGAGGCGATGATGTCCTCCGTGAGAGCAAAGTAGGCAGACGGGCTCGGCAACATCGCCCGCTCGGTCCGCACCTGCGCCGTCACGTCCACAGGGATAACGTCGCCATGGCGGCGATGCGACTGATCGACACACAGATACCTGGTCATCGACGGTGCTCCTTCCGGGTGAACCAGACCGCCCTGGCAGCTCAGGCCGTGAAGCCGCTGTCGCTCCGCTCCTCGGTGCGGACCTCTCCGGATGGGGTCTGCTGGATGCTCTCCTGCGTGACGGAACGGCTATGGCCCGACGCGAGCATCAGGATGAGTCCGATCACGGCGCAACCGATACCCACGATCAGCAGGATGATCCCACCGGTATGGATGTTGAAGCCGGAGGTGTGCACCTTCACCGCGAAGCGCATGATCGCGCCGATAACACCGAGCACGATGCCGAACACCAAGAGTCCACTTCCCGTGGTCCTGTTCATTGCAGTCCTCCGTTCGTCGAGCCGGGGCGCGCGGCGCTCCCGGGTCCAGAAAGCCTTATCAAGAGGTTTCCCTGGTCCGGCGGGTCTCAAACCTTCGAGAGGAAGCGCGGCGCGGTCGGGCAGAGGTCCCGGAGGGGGCACTCGCGACACCGAGGAACGGGCGCTTTGCATATCTCCCGGCCCAAGCGGATGAAGGCGACGTGCAGCGGGGTCCGCAGGCCGTCCGGGACGAGTTCGTGCAGGAGGGCATCGGCCCGTTCGGCGCTCGCCTTCGCCGGGATGATCCCCAGCCGACGGGTCACCCGGTGGACGTGGGTGTCCACGGGGAGGGCATCCCTCCCCAGCGCGAAGCTGAGGACCACGGCCGCGGTCTTCGGACCGACCCCCGGGATCGAGGTGAGGTAGGCGCGGGCATCGACATCTGAGAGATCGCGGAGGCTCGCGAGGGAATACGCGCCCTCACGGGCGTGGATCTCGCGAAGGATCGCCTGGATGCGTGGAGCCTTCTGGTTTGCGAGTCCGCCGCTGCGGATGATGTCGGCGAGCGCTGACGTGGGGGACGCGACAACCGCATCCCAGGTGGGCAGCCAGTCGCGCAACTCCTTGAACGCCCGCTCGGCGTTGAGGTCCGACGTGTGTTGACTGAGCACCGTGAGGATGAGTTCATCCATCGGGTCGATCCGACGCGGCAGCGCCAATCGAGAGCCGAAGTGTTTCTGCAGGCGGTTGAGGATGGCGCGGATACGCCGGCGATCGGCGTTCGGTGTCTCGGGCGGACCGGGATAGGAGCGCGCGCTCACTGCTCCATCGCACGCGCGGCATTACGGAACTGGGTGAGCGCAGGCTCGAAGTTCAGGTTCACCGAACCGGTCGGTCCGTTGCGATGCTTGGAGATGATGAGCTCGGCCATGCGCTTCTTCTCTGGATCGACGTCGTCGCGATGGATGAACATGACCACGTCCGAGTCCTGTTCGATGGCGCCCGATTCCCGGAGGTCCGACAGTTGCGGGCGCTTGTCAGCGCGCGTCTCCGGGTTTCGGTTGAGCTGGCTGAGGGCCACGACCGGGATGTGCAGCTCCTTCGCCAGGAGCTTGAGCGAACGACTGATCTCCGCCACCTCCTGCTGCCGGCTGTCAGGGCGACGTGCCGCCGCCGACGTCATGAGCTGGAGGTAGTCCACGATGATGAGTTCCAGCCCGCCACGACCCGACCGCATACGTCTGGCTTTCGCCCGGATGTCGACGATGTTGACGTTGCCGGAGTCAACGATGTGGAGAGGCGCAT
>JAXDJY010000398.1:0-3296 GCA_034667445.1 Actinomycetota bacterium
GAACGGCTCACCGACGAGATCGAAGCGGCGGCCGGCGCCGTGCTGAAGGAAGTCGAGGCGGCCGGAGGAGCGGTGACGGCGATCGAGAAGGGCGTCCCCCAGCGGTGGATCGCCGAGTCCGCCTACCGGACCGAACGGGAGATCGCGCGGGGCATCCAGCCCAAGGTCGGGGTGAACGTCTACGCCGATGAGGCCGACGCCGACCCTTCGACCCCGGCGCTCTTTCAGCTGGACGAGGGCACCGCCGAGCGGCAGATCGCGCGAACGGCGAAGCGGGTCGCGCTCCGCGATGAGCGCTCGCACGCAGCGGCGATCGCCGCCCTGGACGCGGTCGCTCGAGAAGGTGGCAACGTGATGCCTCCGCTCCTGGTCGCGGCTCGCGCAGGTGCCACCGTCGGAGAGATGTCCGGTGTCTTCCGGAGCGCCTTCGGGGAATTCCGGGAGCCGAACCCATGGTGAGCACTCCGCTCGCTGGTCTCCGCGTCATGGACCTCACGCGCTTCGTCGCCGGTTCGCAGGCGACGGCGACGATGGCAGTGCTGGGAGCCGAGGTCATCAAGATCGAGGTTCCTCCCGGCGGCGATCCCTACCGCGTGCAGGGAACGGCGCGGGTCGGCGAGGGGTCCGCGCTGTTCATGTCGCTCAATTCGGGCAAGCGGAGCCTCGCGCTCGACTTCCGTTCACCGCTCGTCGCCGACGCCATCGAGCGGCTGCTTGCGACTTCGGACTTCCTGGTCGAGAACGGGCGGCCGGGGAGCCTCGCGCATCACCGGCTGGACTGGGAGTCGGTGCACGAACGCCACCCCTCACTGGTCTACGGGTCCATCTCCGGCTACGGCGACGTCGGCCCGGACGCGCCGCGCGGCGGGTTCGATCTGACGATGCAGGCCGAGAGCGGCGTGATGAGCGTGACGGGCAGCCCTGAGTCGGGGCCGGTGAAGGTCGGGGCGCCGGTACTCGACGTCGGTGCCGGTCTCAGCTGTGTGGTCGGGCTGCTCGCCGCCCACATCGAGCGGCTGGGAAGCGGTCTGGGTCGCCACGTGTCGTCCTCGTTGCTCGAGTTCGCGCTCGCGGGCCTGGGGACGCTCGCCGCCGCGTACTTCGTCTCGGGGGAGGTTCCCGGGTTACTCGGAACCCACTCGCCGACGTTCGCTCCCTACGGTGGCTTCCGAACCTCGGATGGGTGGATCGTCCTTGCGGGGGCGGGCTCGGAGGATCTCTGGGTTCGGTGCTGTCGCGTCCTGGGGGTCGAGGACCTCGTGATGGATGAGCGCTTCATCGACAACGCAGCGCGTGTTCAGCACCGCGACGAACTCACCGCGCTCTTCGAGGGATCCCTCGGCGCGCGAACGAGTGCCGAATGGCTCGAGGCCCTTGAGGCCGAGGGGGTCCCGGCGGCGGAGGTCCGCGATGTCGCGCAGGTCTTCGCCGGCCCACAGCCGGAGGCGCTCGGCTCGGTGCAGGAACTCACGCATCCGGCGGAGGGCGTCTATCGCGTCGTCGGGGCCCCGATCCGCATCGACGCGGAACCGCTTCCGTATCCGGATCCCTCGCCTTCACTCGGCGCCGACACCCGGGAGATCCTCCTCGGGTTGGGACTCAGTGGGCACGATGTCGATGAACTCGTCGGCGCCGGGGTGGCGATCGCCCCATGAGCGATCGCGTGCAGGCGTTGGCGGCAACAGTGGTCGCTCGCACCGCGGCGATCGCCGCGATCCCCGCCCCCACCGGCTCGGAGGTCGCGCGCGCGGCTCGGGTCACCCAGTGGTGGCACGACGACGATTGGGGAGCCGTGCACACGGACGCCACCGGCAATGTGTGGGCGGCGGTTGGGCCGGGGGAGACCGACCCGGGCGGCGTCGGCGCTATCGTGCTCGCCGCGCACCTCGACACGGTGTTTCCCGCCGACCTCCCGCACACAGTGATCGAGCGTGACGGGCGCCTGATCGGTCCGAGCGTGGGTGACGACGCGGTGGCGCTGGCGGCGCTCTCGGCCATCGGGGCGCTCATAGCGGGAACGACGAAGCGACCGGTCTGGTTGCTCGCCACCGTCGGGGAGGAGGGGCTCGGAAACCTTCGTGGTGTGAGTGCCGCACTCGATTCGCTCTCCTCGCCGGTCGCCGCGCTCCTGGCGCTCGAGGGCAACTACCTCGGGCGCGTGTCGGCAACCGGCGTCGGGTCCCTGCGCTGGCGGGTCAGCGTCTCGGGTCCCGGCGGCCATGCGTGGGAGGCCGCGGACGTTCCGAGTGCGATCCATGTGGCCGCGGCTGTCGTCGGCGCGCTCGCACGTCTCGAGGTGGTCGGAGCGAGGACGGTGGTCAACATCGGGCGCATCGGCGGCGGCGAGGCGATCAATGCCCGCGCCCGCGACTGCTGGTTCGAGCTCGATGTCCGCGCTGACGATGCCGAGGCGCTGCACACACTGGAGTCCGAGGCGCGCGCCCTGATCGAGACGAACACACCGGACGCCGTCGACGTCGAGATCGACGAACTTGGACGGCGGCCGGCCGGCGCGCTGGACCCGAACCATGCACTGGTCCGCGCAGCGGTCGCCGCCCTCGAGGCGTCGGGCATCGCCCTGGAGTTCGTCGCAACCAGTACCGATGCCAACGCGGCTCACGCCCGAGGGATCCCGGCCATCGCGATCGGCATCACGACGGGCGGTGGCGAGCACACTCCCAACGAATGGATCGACCTCGCGCCCATCGCGAACGGCCTGTCGGTCGCGGCGAGCACGGTGCAGAGATTCGACGAGGAGGCTCGGTGAGACAGATCCGGTCCGGCGTCGTGCTCCAGGGCGCGTACGAGCCACCGCAGTTCGGCGACATGGTGGAGAAGATCGACGGCCTGGGGTTCGACCACCTGTGGCTCACCGACTCCTCACTGCATGCGCGCAACTCCTACACCTATCTCGCACTCGCGGCGATGCGTTCCTCCAGGCTCACCCTGGGAACCGCGGTCACCAACCCGTTGACACGACACCCGGCGATCACCGCGGCGGCCGCGGCAACGGTGGACGAGATCTCGGGCGGGCGGATGATCCTAGGGATCGGAGCCGGGGATAGACCGCTGCTCGCACTCGGCATGAAGCCGGCGTCGGTTGATTCGCTCCGTGCTTCGATCGGCGCCATCCGCGCACTCTGGAGCGGGGGCCACGTCGATGCCGAGGATCCTGCGTTCGTGCTGCGCGACGCGCACCTGCGCTTTCCCGCGCGAGCCGACATCCCCGTCTTCATCTCAGCCAGCGGGCCGAGAACGTTGGAGCTGGCCGGGGAGATCGCCGACGGCGTCATCCT
>JAXDJY010000399.1:0-2935 GCA_034667445.1 Actinomycetota bacterium
GGAACCGCACCTGGTTCAGAATCATGTGCCCGGAGGGTCCGGAGGGCGCCGCCAGCGCCTGGTTCCCGACAGACGAGGCGCTCACCGTCGCTCGGTTGCCCGCCGAATCCGTCAGCACCACGTTCAGGTCCTGAAGATCCACTCGACGGTTCGCCGTGTACCCCGGGTTCAGGGCGGCCCGGAACTGCAGCGCATCGAAGCCACTCACATCCTGGGACGCGGCCGGGATCTGAAGACTGACCACCGCTTGACGCGACGACCACCCGAAGACGGCTTGCCCAAGGCCTGGTAGGTGCACGTCACGATATGCGTCCCTTCCGGGGACACACGGGTTCGAGTAGTCGTCCGCGCACCAGCCGTAGGAGGACATGAACTGGGCACGGACGGCTCCCCCCAGAGCATCGACGCTCAAGCTCCCCGGCGCCGAGAACCGGTCCAGATCCCGCCGCTCCCCCGGCGTGTCCGGAGGTAGGTAGCTGACGAGCGCCTGGTTTGCCGGCAGGCTCGATGGCTGGGCCTCCCCGGTCCAGATCGGATCCAACGACGACCTGCCCGCGAGCTGGAGGCGGAAGAAGCTCACCACGTACGCCTTGCCCGCCGCCCGTTCCTTCTGCGGAGTCAAGGCGCCGGCGCACCCCCCGACCGTGTCATCGTACCCACCTGGATACTGCCCCCCGGGGGTCCAGACGGTATTGAAGAAGTCGTGGTTCGCGCCGTAGACGGTGACGGTGTACTTCGGGGCCGGATCACCGGGTTGTCGATACCGCGCGTCGTCGAAGAAGTGCATGCCCTCCAGGTCCGACACGTCCCCGTCGCAATAGGGCAGCATCACCGCCATCGGTACGCCGTTCACCGTTTGCCGATCGAAGTCCACGGGCGCCAACGGGAGCAAGGCATCGATCCCATACGGTGACGGCTGCTCCCGATCGACGATCACGTTCCAGACGGCGCCTTCGCCGCCGCGCGAATGCCCCATGGTGCCGATCCGGCTGAAGTCCACTTTTCCGATGAAGCGGTCGCCGAAGGGCGCTCCGCCGACCGTCGCCCACGTCTTCCACAGGTCGATGTGCTTCTCGATCAACTCGCCTCGTTGCCG
This sequence comes from Actinomycetota bacterium, assembly GCA_034667445.1. Lineage (GTDB taxonomy): Bacteria > Actinomycetota > UBA4738 > UBA4738 > HRBIN12 > JANXVR01. The sequence goes on from JAXDJY010000399.1 coordinate 1,097, forward strand.
CATCCCCGTGTCGTCCACCTGGTTACCAAGGACGTTCACCCCGTTGCCACTGATCGACACCACGATGAAGCCGAAGCTTGCGAGCCGTTGCGCGATGTAGTCATAGCCGGTGTAGTTCGGCAGGGGTGCCCACCCTCGCTTGCAGGGCCACTGGTAGGCCACCCGATCGCCCCGGTAGCAGGAAAAGTGGTTCCCATGAAGGAAGAGGACGAGCGGGTACGGACCGGCGGGCAGCCCCGTCGGGTAGTGGACATCGGCCGTCAGCTCCACCTTGCCGACCAGCTGCGTGGGCTGGAACGCACGGGTGCCGAAGTCGTACACCTCCCGCGTGACCGACAGCGGACCACGGGAGTTGGAGCCCGGGAGGATGGGGAGCGAGGACGCCTGCGCAACGGTGGGCAGTGCGGCCGGACCGGTCACCGCGGCGGCCGCTGGAGGGCTTCCCTCGTATCGAGCGGTCAACCTGGCGGTGAGGACGGCCGGGTCCGTGGTGACCGCGCGGAGCGCGCGCCCGCGCGGAGCCGGGACGCCGTACGCGATCGGCGTGCCGTCGGCGCTGACGATGTAACGGAGCGCACGCGGCGGGTATCGTCCCGCCACCGTGACTCGGTAGACGGATGCCGGCGCACCGGCGGCCGAGCCGCGGATCTTCGCGGGAACGGCCACCTGTGTAACGGTGATGCCGGGTGGTCGGCGCACCACGGTTCCCGCCGCGCGAAGACCCCATGCCATGACCCGCGGAGAGAGCATGGGGACCGGGTCGGGTGGGGCGACGCCGGACGCGCGTGCCGGGATGGACACGAGTGAGCCGGCGAGGAGCGCTGCTGCTGCGATGGCTCGGAGCATCTTGGAGCGCACGGTCTGCATGATCCCTCCCGTCGCAGGCGGCCTGGTCCGCCATCGTATACGCGAACGCATCTCGGAGGGACCCTCGGCTCGGCAACAAGGCGCTCGGTCAACCTTGGTCACCTTCGTGCGCTTGCTCTCGCAATGGCGGAAACCACGGACAGTCAGCAGATGGTGGCGGCCTCGTCGCGAAGTACTGACCTACCGCTCCTTGCTCACCCTAGCTTCGCACGCCGGAAGGGTCACGAGCGCCGCTCGATCAGAACCCTTCGTCGAACTCATGATCGCTGACCGCGTCGCCCCACTCCGGCGTGCCGCCCCCGTTGACGGCGACATGGATCAGCGGCGCATCCCTCGCCGCCCCGTGGAAATGCCATTCGTCGGACCCGACGTGGACCACGTCGCCAGGGAGCAGGAGGTGCCCACCCTCCCCCTTCGTTCGTACGCGACCGCGGCCCGAGACGCCGTAGAGGAACTGGCCGCCGGGATGGCGGTGCCAGTGGGTCTTTCCACCGGGAGAGAAATGGACGATCCCGACGTTGGTCCCGTCCGGGTTCGCGATGGTTCCGCGTAGCCATACCTCACCGCTGAACCGGCTCTCGTCCCCTCGTTCGAAACTGCCCTCCGCCCCTGCTGCGATCTCCATCCGCGTACCTCCTCTTCGATCCGGCCGAGCCTACAGGCCGCAGCGGGCACCTCCGGCGTTTGGGAGGATGGAGCCATGACGGACTACCGCACCGAGACCGATAGCATCGGCCCAGTGGACGTGGAGGCGACTCGCTACTGGGGAGCACAGACCGAACGTTCATTGCGCCATTTCTCCATCGGCTGGCCGGGGGCGGACCGTATGCCGATCGAAGTGATCCACGCCCAGGCGGTCCTGAAGAAGGCCGCCGCCATGGTGAACGCTGCAAGCGGCCGATTGGACTCGGCCCTCGCCGACCTCATCGTCGCCGCGGCCGACGAGATCATCGAGGGAAAACTCGACGACCA